>NZ_JAAGPQ010000046.1:0-234 GCF_017104985.1 Paraburkholderia sp. Ac-20342
TAAAAAAAAAAAAAATGAATATCTATTTCTATGTTGATACATGATTTCACTTTATTCCTATCATTATCACATAAACTTCACTACATCCTACCACTACTTCTTATACATTCTCATTTCTCTTCCCTCGATCGCTCTGTCTATTCACTCCACTACCCATTCCATCTTTTTCCTTCACTTACTGCACTCTCCTACTTTCTTCTATTCTCTCATGCATAATCACTATGTATTACATAT
>NZ_JAAGPQ010000047.1:0-64274 GCF_017104985.1 Paraburkholderia sp. Ac-20342
TACCCGTGCCGCCGTCCGCCGACGAAGCGCCGCGCGTGTGGCACAAAACCGGGCGTGTCGAGCCATCGGCGCTGCGCGAACCGGCGGTGCCTCTGCATGGCATCCCCGATAACGAACCGCATTTCGGCGCGATCGGCTCAGGCATCGATGGCTCGGGCGTGGCCGATTTCGGCGCAGCCGCCGGCCTCGGCGAGGCAGCCGCGGCAACAGCAGCAGCAGGCGGCTCGGGCATCGGCGCGCCAGGCGGCCCCCGTCCGCCCCGCGGTCCCGCCGCGTCGAGCGGCGAGCCGTTCTCGGTCAACCCCGTCAACAGCGGCGCCGATCCGTTCCCGGTCATGCGCGAGACCCGCCCCGCCGAGAGCAAGCGTATCGGCTGGCTCGTGGCCGGCGCGGTCGTCGTGACGCTACTCGTCATCGCGCTGCTTGCGCAACTCGCGTGGTGGCAGCGCGAAGCCGTGATGGTCAACCTGCCGCGCTCGCAGAGCCTCTACGCGAAGGTGTGTGCGCATCTCGGCTGCCAGGTCAGCCCGCCGCACGACATCGAGGGGCTGCTCGTCGAGCCGTCCGATCTGCGGCAGATCGACGGCCCGCACAAGCTCGAACTGAAGATGCCGTTGCACAACCGCATGAACATCGCGCTCGCCTACCCGGCGATCGAACTCACGCTGCTCGACGAGCAGAACAACGTCGCCGTGCGGCGCGTGCTGTGGCCGCAGGACTACGTGCCGCCCGGCACCGTGATCGCGGACGGCCTGCCCGCGCATGCGACGCAGACGATGATCGTGCATCTCGACACCGGCAATGCGGTGGCGTCCAATTTCCGCGTACAGATTTTTTATCCGTAACGCACCTTCACGCGCCCGCTGAGAAGCGGGCGTTCCATTGTCATTACTGACGCAATTTCGGAGCACAACATGAGTCAAGTCACGCTGGGTGGCAACCCGATCGAAGTAAGCGGCACGTTCCCGTCGGTGGGCCAGCAGGCCGCCGCGTTCTCGCTGGTCGGCCGCGACCTGAAGCCGCTGTCGCTCGCCGATTTCGCCGGCAAGCGCAAGGTGCTCAACATCGTCCCGAGCCTCGACACGCCGACCTGCGCGACGTCGACCCGCAAGTTCAACGAAGCCGCCGCGAAGCTCAGCAACACCGCTGTGATCGTCGTGTCGGGCGATCTGCCGTTCGCGGCGTCGCGCTTCTGCACGACCGAAGGCATCGAAAACGTCGTGACGGCTTCGACGTTCCGCGGCCATGAATTCGCGCAGGCGTACGGCGTCGACGTGACGAGCGGCCCGCTGACCGGCCTGACGGCGCGTGCCGTCGTCGTGATCGACGAGCACGACAAGGTCGTGCACGCGGAGCTGGTCGGCGAAATCAAGAACGAGCCGAACTACGACGCAGCACTCGCCGCGCTGAAGTAAAACCGTTCGCGCACGAGCCCGGCGCCGCGCCTTCCCGCGCGGCGCTGTCGCATCGGCGCCCCTCTTTTTCACCGTTTTTTCACAGGAACGCTCGCCTTGGCTACGCTCATCTGCGGCTCGCTCGCCTACGACAACATCATGACCTTCGAAGGCCGCTTTCGGGAGCACATCCTGCCGGAGCAGGTTCACATCCTCAACGTGAGCTTTCTCGTGCCGACCATGCGCCGCGAGTTCGGCGGCTGCGCGGGCAACATCGCCTATGCGCTGAATCTGCTCGGCGGCGACGCACGCATCATGGGCGCGATCGGCGCGGTCGACGCGCAGCTCTATCTGGACCGGCTCGCGCAGCTCGGCCTGTCGACCGAGAACGTGCTCGTCGTGCCCGACACCTACTCGGCGCAGGCGATGATCACGACCGACCTCGAGAACAATCAGATCACCGCGTTCCACCCCGGCGCGATGATGCAGTCGCATCGCAACCGCGCCGACGAAGCGCAGGGCATCACGCTCGGCATCGTGGCGCCGGACGGCTACGACGGCATGGTCCAGCACTCCGAGCAACTGGCCGCCAAAGGCGTGCCGTTCATCTTCGATCCGGGCCAGGGCTTGCCGCTCTTCGACGGCGAGACGCTGCGGCGCATGATTGAACTTGCCACCTATGTCGCGGTCAACGATTACGAAGCCCGGCTCGTGAGCAACAAGACCGGCTGGTCGATCGAAGAGATCGCCAGCAAGGTCGACGCACTGATCGTCACGCTCGGCGAAAAGGGCGCGCAGATCTATCACGGCGGCGGCATCGAAGAGATTCCGGCGGTCGAGGCAAAGCAAGTGCTCGATCCCACCGGTTGCGGCGATGCATTTCGCGGCGGCTTGCTGTACGGTATCGAGAAGGGTCTGGGCTGGTCCACCACGGGACGTCTCGCCAGTCTGCTGGGCGCATTGAAGATCGAACAGCAGGGCCCGCAAAACTACGCGCCCACCCGGGCGGAAATCAACGAGCGGTTCAAGCAGGCATTCGGATACGAGCTGCCCTGACACCGCGAGCTATGGGAGTTTGGTAATGGGAACAACGAGTCGCCTGGTCGTCGCCACCTTGATCGCCGGTTCGCTGGCCATGTCGGGCTGCGCGGTCAACAGTAGTTCTCCCGACGTTTTCACCGCCTCGCAGGCGCAGCGCGAACAGACGGTTCGCTTCGGCACGGTCGATAGCGTGCGCGCGGTACGCATCAGTTCCAACAACGGTCAGCCGAGCGGCGTCGGCGCACTGGGCGGCGCGGCGCTCGGCGCCCTCGCCGGCAGCGCGTTCGGCGGCGGACGCGGCTCGGTCGCCACCGGCATCGTCGGCGGCATCGGCGGTGCGGTGGCCGGCAATGCGATCGAGAACAACGTCGCGATGCGCGACGGCCTCGAAATCACCGTGCGGCTCGACAACGGCGACATCCGCGCGATCACGCAAACCTCGACTGGCGAAATCTTCCGCGCCGGCGACCGTGTGCGGCTGCTGTCGAGCGGCGGCGTCACGCGCGTCACGCACTGATACCACCCGCCCCTCGCGGCGACCCGCGGCGCCTGACTTGCGCGCCGCCACGACGACCCTCGCACGCATGCACCCTCACGGGTCCGTGCGTGTTTTTTTCGCCCGCGGATTTTGCATACGTGCACTGCACTACGTGCGCCTGTGTGCGCCTGTGTGCGCCTATCTACCGCCGCTACCGTCAGCACACGCCATCACTGAACCCCAGCACGGCGCAAAAAAATCCCGTCACCGGAAACCGGTAACGGGACATTGACCGGGTTCGCTCAACACTCGCGCGCGACCCGGTCATCGGACACATCATGATGCGATGTGTCGAATTGCCTCTGCTGCTTACGGACGGCTGCCCGTCGGGAACGGCCATGCCGCTGCCGGGTTCAGCGCGGTCTTCACCGTCGACGCCGGTGCTGCGCTCGAGACAGCAGGCGCAGCGGGAGCAGGCGCAGCCTTCTTGGCGACGGCCTTCTTCGCAGGAGCAGCCTTCTTCGCGGGCGCAGCGGCCTTCTTCGCGGCAGCCTTCTTGGCAGGTGCAGCTTTCTTCGCGGCAGCCTTTTTCGCAGGCGCGGCTTTCTTGGCAGCGGTCTTCTTCGCCGCAGCCTTCTTGGCCGGTGCTGCCTTCTTCGCAGCAGCCTTCTTAGCCGGCGCCTTCTTCGCGGCAACCTTCTTCACCGCGGCTTTCTTCGCCGGTGCTGCCTTCTTCGCTGCGACCTTCTTCACCGCAACTTTCTTCGCTGCCGCCTTCTTGGCCGGCGCAACCTTCTTCGCCGCAACCTTCTTCACCGCGACTTTCTTTGCTGCCGCCTTCTTGGCCGGCGCTGCCTTCTTCGCCGCAACCTTCTTCACTGCGACCTTCTTGGCAGCGACTTTCTTAGCCGGTGCTGCCTTCTTGGCCGGAGCTGCCTTCTTGGCTGCGGCTTTCTTCGCTGCGGGTTTCTTGGCCGCGGCTTTCTTTGCAGTTGCCATCATTTTCTCCTTCAGGTTTTCAGATGAGGTCAGTTCAAACTACACCCTTCGTCAAAACCCGCTTCCCGCGGACGCTTCTCAGGGCGCGCGCTACGAAGCGGGCTATTCATCGGCGTACGCAGATGCTGCGCGCTTACGCTAATGAATGCGGTAAGGCGCGCCGTGCCCCGAGGCACCGCGCGCCAGATATGGTCGGCATCGCAAGGCGACGCCGGCAATTGCTTGATCGGGCCGCCGGCGCTCACGCCAGCGGCTTTTTCCGGGGGGAAGTTTGCCCATCCCACTGAAGGGTCCGCAAAGTGCCTGTCATGTTTGTGGGCCGTCAAGGCACCGGGCACGCTTTGCATCAGGCCGTTCTGCTCCTAACCCAGGTTGCCGCGACACGAGCCGCGGCATCCCCATCAATGAATACATCAGCTATGCGAACCCGGCTTATTCCCAGGTCAGCGCACCGCCGGTTTGATATTCGATCACTCGCGTCTCGAAGAAATTGCGTTCCTTCTTCAGGTCGATCATCTCGCTCATCCACGGGAACGGGTTTTCCTCGTTCGGGTACAGCGGATCGAGACCGATCTGCTGGCAACGGCGGTTGCAGATGAAGCGCAGATAGCTCTTGAACATCGACGCATTGAGGCCGAGCACCCCGCGCGGCATCGTATCTTCGGCGTAGCGATATTCGAGCTCGACGGCCTGCTGGAAAATCTCGCGGATTTCCGCGCGGAACTCAGCGGTCCAGAGATGCGGGTTTTCGAGTTTGATCTGGTTGATCAGGTCGATGCCGAAATTGCAGTGCATCGACTCGTCGCGCAGGATGTACTGGTACTGCTCCGCCGCGCCGGTCATCTTGTTCTGGCGGCCGAGCGCCAGGATCTGCGTAAAGCCGACGTAGAAAAACAGGCCTTCCATCACACAGGCGAACACGATCAGCGAGCGCAGCAGCGTCTGGTCTGCTTCGAGCGTACCGGTCTTGAAGGCCGGGTCGGTCAGCACATGGATGTACGGAATCAGGAATTCGTCTTTCTCGCGGATCGACGAGACCTCGTGATACGCGTTGAAGATTTCGCCCTCGTCGAGACCGAGCGACTCGACGATGTACTGGTAAGCGTGCGTGTGGATCGCCTCTTCGAACGCCTGGCGCAGCAGGAACTGGCGGCATTCGGGCGCCGTGATGTGGCGGTAGGTGCCCAGCACAATGTTGTTGGCGGCGAGCGAGTCGGCCGTCACGAAGAAGCCCAGGTTGCGCTTGACGATGCGGCGCTCGTCTTCGGTCAGACCGTTCGGGTCTTTCCACAAGGCGATGTCGCGCGACATGTTCACTTCCTGCGGCATCCAGTGGTTGGCACAGCCGGCCAGATACTTTTCCCAGGCCCACTTGTACTTGAACGGCACCAGCTGATTGACGTCGGTCTGGCCGTTGATGATGCGCTTGTCGGCAACATTGACGCGCGCTTCGGAAGTAGCGGCAGCAGCGGCAACGTTAGGAACCGGATTGGCGGCATGAGTAACGGGAGCGACGGCGAGGTCGTTCGCGAAAACTTCTTGAGCCGAGGGAGCATGAGGAGCGGAACGCGTTCCGACTTGCGAACCGACAGCCGATCCCGCAGCGTTGCGCAACACGTTCGGTTGCGTCGCGCTCGAGGGAGTTACGGCAGTGATCTCGTCATCCCAGTTGAGCATAAATGTCACCATCAATTTAGAACGGTTTGTACCATCTTTTCACGAGCGATAAAAGAGTTCGTTCATGAAAATTCCTGTTTTCGATTCGCGTTGCTACGTTCATACAACACTTTGTTCGACATGCTGCGTGCGATGCGTCGAGTGAGGCGTATCGAATGCGTGTTGAACATGCGTTGTCGAGGTACTTCGCGAACTCGAAGAGCAACGTTTCGTCACGACGTTTCGCTGCTCTATCTATCTGTATTGCGCAGTGCGTTCGCGGCATCCGTTGATCGATCGATGCCGCGCGAGCCGCTCATCGCGAGCGTCGGCGGTGAGCTGTGTTGGCCGTCTTGCGTCGGCGCTGGCGAGTGAAGCTCGATGTGGTGTCGAGCGATGCGTGCGGCTGCCGACGTTGCTCGCTTCCCGACTCGCTTCCTTGCTCGCCTCGTCGAGCGAGGCGTTCGCCGGACACCGTGTTGCGCGCACTGTCGTGCGCTTCGTCCGCTGTTGCCGACCGCTCTGCCGACTGTCTTGCTCACTTCGGTGCTGCTTCGCTACTTCGATGAGCGGCGAGACTTCGATCCCGCTCGCCGCTCATCGGCCTGCTGCTACTTCATCTGCGCGCGGTGCGCTGCTCGCCGCATGCGGGTCATCACCTACGACCTCGCTCGCATTGAGCAAGCAGCGCTCCCGCTGCCTGCCGTCCGCTTACTGGCAAGCCTCGCACTCGTCGAAGCCAGGGTCGCCCGGACGCATCATGCACACCGGACCCTCTGCTTCGGGTGCCGAAGCAACTGCTTCGACCGCTGCCGATGCCGCCGACGAAGCCGCAGCCTGGAAGCCACCCGCTGCGCCACCCGCCGCACCGCCGCTCACGCCGAAGCCGCCGGCTGCACCGCCCGCCGCGCCGCCTGCGCCGCCCGAGCCTTCGTGACCCGAGCTCACCGCGTTCAGCGCGCCGTGCGCAACCGTCGACTTCTCGACGTGCGTCGCCGCCATCGTGCGCAGGTAGTAGGTCGTCTTCAGACCGCGCACCCAGGCGAGCTTGTAGATCTCGTCGAGCTTCTTGCCCGATGCGCCCGCCATATAGATGTTCAGCGACTGCGCCTGGTCGATCCACTTCTGACGACGCGACGCCGCCTCGACGAGCCACACCGGATCGACTTCGAACGCGGTCGCGTAGATCGCGCGCAGGTCGGCCGGGATGCGGTCGATGCGCGAGAGCGTGCCGTCGAAGTACTTGAGGTCGGCGACCATCACTTCGTCCCACAGGCCGCGCGCCTTCAGGTCACGCACGAGGTAGTCGTTGACCACGGTGAATTCGCCAGACAGATTCGACTTCACGTAGAGGTTCTGGTACGTCGGCTCGATACATGCCGACACACCGATGATGTTCGAGATCGTCGCGGTCGGCGCGATCGCCACGCAGTTCGAGTTGCGCATGCCGTAGGTCGCGATGCGCGAGCGCAGCGCCGCCCAGTCCATCGACTCGCTCGCATCGACTTCGACGTAGCCGCCGCGCGCCTGCTCGAGCAGCTTCACCGAGTCTTGCGGAAGGATGCCGCGATCCCACAGCGAACCGCGGTAGCTCGAATAGCGGCCGCGCTCTTCGGCGAGCTCGGTCGACGCGTAGTACGCGTAGTAGCAGACCGCTTCCATCGAGCGATCGGCGAACTCGACCGCTTCCTGCGACGCGTACGGCGTGCGCAGCACGTGCAGGCAGTCCTGGAAGCCCATGATGCCCATGCCGACCGGACGATGCTTGAGGTTCGAGTTACGCGCCTTGGCGACCGCGTAGTAGTTGATGTCGATCACGTTGTCGAGCATGCGCATCGCGACGCTGACCGTGCGCTTCAGCTTGTCGTGGTCGAGCGCGAGCGTGCCGTCGGCCTGCTCCTTCAGGTGCGCGACGAGATTCACCGAGCCGAGGTTGCAGACGGCGATTTCGGCATCGCTCGTGTTCAGCGTGATTTCCGTGCACAGGTTCGACGAGTGAACGACGCCGACGTGCTGCTGCGGCGAGCGCACGTTGCACGGGTCCTTGAACGTGATCCACGGATGGCCGGTTTCGAACAGCATGCCGAGCATCTTGCGCCACAGCTGCGCCGCCGGAATCTTCTTGAACAGCTTGATCTCGCCGCGCGCGACCTTGTCTTCGTAAGCCGTGTAAGCCGCTTCGAACTCGGCGCCGAACTTGTCGTGCAGGTCCGGGCAGGTGGACGGCGAGAACAGCGTCCAGTCGCCGCCTTCCATCACGCGCTTCATGAACAGGTCGGGAATCCAGTTCGCGGTGTTCATGTCGTGCGTGCGGCGACGGTCGTCGCCGGTGTTCTTGCGCAGCTCGAGGAATTCCTCGATGTCGAGGTGCCACGATTCGAGGTACGCGCACACCGCGCCCTTGCGCTTGCCGCCCTGATTCACGGCGACCGCCGTGTCGTTGACGACCTTCAGGAACGGCACGACACCTTGCGACTTGCCGTTGGTGCCCTTGATGTGCGAGCCGAGCGCACGCACGCGCGTCCAGTCGTTGCCGAGGCCGCCCGCGAACTTCGAGAGCAGCGCGTTTTCCTTGAGCGCTTCGTAGATGCCGTCGAGGTCGTCGTCGACCGTGGTCAGGTAGCACGACGACAGTTGCGAGCGGCGCGTGCCCGAGTTGAACAGCGTCGGCGTCGAGCTCATGAAGTCGAAGCTCGACAGCACGTTGTAGAACTCGATCGCGCGCGCTTCGCGGTCGATCTCGTTGAGCGCGAGGCCCATCGACACACGCATAAAGAATGCCTGCGGCATCTCGATGCGCACGTTGTCGTGATGCAGGAAGTAGCGGTCATACAGCGTCTGCAGACCGAGGTAGCCGAACTGCAGGTCGCGATTCGCGTCGAGCGCGGCGCCGAGACGCTTCAGGTCGAACTGCAGCAGCTTGTCGTCGAGCAGTTCCGCCTGCACGCCGCGCTTGATGAACTGCGGGAAGTACTCGGCGTAGCGCTCGCCCATTTCGGCTTGCGTCACTTCTTCTTCGAGAATCTCGCGGCGGATCGTGTGCAGCAGGATGCGCGCGGTGACCTGGCTGTAGGCCGGGTCCTTTTCGATCATCGTGCGCGCGGCGAGGATGGCCGAGTCGTACACCTGGCTCATCGGCACGCCGTCGTACAGGTTCTTCACCGTTTCCGCGACGATCGGCTCGGCGCTCACCGCCTCGCCGAGATTCGCGCACGCCGACTCGATGATGCCGCGCAGCGCCGCCATGTCGAGCGGACGCGTGACGCCGTTGTCGGTCACGTTCAGGCCCGGCGTGCTGCCCGCGCCGGCCTGCTCGTCGTGCACGCGCGCCTGGTTGCGCTTCTCGCGGTACAGCACGTAGGCACGCGCGACGTTGTGTTCGCCGCCGCGCATCAGCGCGAGTTCGACCTGATCCTGAATGTCTTCGATATGGAACGTGCCGCCGTTCGGGCGGCTGCGCACGAGCGCGCGCACCACGCTCTGCGTCAGTTGCTCGACCAGTTCGCGCACCCGCGCCGACGCCGCGCCCTGACCGCCGTTGACGGCGAGGAACGCCTTCGTCACGGCGATCGCGATTTTCGACGGCTCGAACGCCACCACGCTGCCGTTGCGGCGGATCACCTTGTAGTCGGCGTAGCTGGTGTGCGGCGCGAGCGCCTGCGCGCTCTGTGCCTGGCCGAAGGCCTGGCCAGCCGGTGAGCCCTCGTAGCGGGTCGTCGCGTTGTCGGTGGTTTGCATGTGCAAAGCTCCTGGTCCTGGAAATTGCGGCGAGTGCCGCGGATTAAATCGAACGCCGCGCCGCCGCGAGCGCGTGCGATGAGATACAGGAAGGCCGGCTACGCCGGTTGGCGGGATGCGACTGCGATGAGGCCTGGTTCGATTTGATGTCGGTCGTCATCGAGCATGTCGCGATCACTGGCTGGTCCTTTCCTGAATGCGTCTGGATGCGGCCGGAGATCCCCTTACCCGCCGCGCCCCAGGAATTTTTCGCTGCCTGGAATGCTTGCGGCGCCATGCTCGAAGAGCGGGGCGCCGCAGACTTATACACCCGGTTATTCACATGGTTATGCACAGCCAACACAAGATATAGTGCGAAACCGGGTTTGTGGCACCAAGTATAGTGGAGATTCGAGACAGGTCAAACCGTTTTATTTGCTTTCGAAGTCTTGACTTTTCTGCTCGCGCGCGCAAAAGGCATCGCGTGCGGAACGAGGCGGCGCCTTGTTCCGCGCGCTTTACACGAGATTGCGCGAAGGATCGCGGAAGGCCGTTTACCGGCCCGCGGAAAACTTGAGATAGGGGAAATACCGAGCGTCGAGCGAGGTGTCGCGCTGCAGTCGCGGCCACTCGAAATGCGGACCGGGATCGGTCTTGCGGCCGGGCGCGATGTCGGAGTGACCGGCGAGCGCGTCGATCGGATAGCGTGCCTTCAAAGCGCTCACGAGCGCGGCGAGCGTGCGGTATTGCGCCGCTTCGAAGGCGGTGGTGTCGCTGCCTTCGAGCTCGATGCCGATCGAGAAATCATTGCAGCGCTCGCGGTCGAAAAAATTCGACGGCCCCGCGTGCCACGCGCGCTCGTTGCACGACACGAACTGTTCGAGCGCGCCGTCGCGATGAATCACGAAATGCGCGGACACGCGCACGCCGCGCAGATGCGTGTCGTAGTACGGATGCGCATCGCAGTCGAGCGTGTTCTGGAACAGCTCGGCGATCGCGGTGCCGCCGAACTCGTTCGGCGGCAGGCTGATGTTGTGGACGACGATCAGCGTCGGCACGGCACCTTGCGGCCGCGCTTCGAAATTCGGCGAGGGCAGCTTGCGCGCGGCGGAAACCCAACCGTCGGCATCGACGGCGAACGCGACGCTCATCGGGCGTCGCGGCCGCTCGGACGCGCGCCGTGACGCTGCGCGTGCGCGGCGCAGCAGAAGGTCTGCCCCGCCACGCTCACCGAGTCGCTCTGCGGCGCATGCACGCCGCACTCGACGCAGCGGATCATCGGCTCGGCAAGCTGCGGCTGCCCGTTGGACGAACCTGCGCCGTTATTCGCGGCGTTGGCACCGCTGTTCGCACCATTCGCGCCGGCGCCCGTGCGTTGCGCGGTTTGCGCGTCGTGACGGCGCAGCGCCTTCACGAGCCATTGACCGACGATGAACAGCAGGATCAGCAAAAAGATTTGTCGCATGGTGACACGCTCACACTACAAGCCGGTGCAACAGCACCTCGAAAACAAAACGGCTGCCGACGTACGCGAGCAACAGCGCGACGAACGAGGCCAGCACCCAGCGCAATGCCGCACGGCCGCGCCAGCCGGATACCTTGCGCGCGGTCAGCAGCGCGCCGAACATCACCCACGAGAGAATCGCGAACACGGTCTTGTGATCGAGCCGCAACGCGCGGTCGATCAGTTGCTCGCTGAACAGGATGCCCGAGACGAGCGTCAGCGTGAGCAGCACGAAGCCGGCGCCGATCAGACGGAACAGCAGCTTTTCGAGCGTAAGCAGCGGCGGCAGCGTGTCGAGCCAGCTCGACCACCAGCCGTTGCCGGCCGCCGCGTGCCGTTGCGCGAGACCGCCGCGCATCGCATGCAGACGCCGCTCGACCGCGAGCATCAGGATCGCGTGCAGTGCCGCGATCGCGAACAGACCGTAGGCGATGTTCGCGATCAGGAAGTGCAGCTTGAACATCGGCGCGGCCGCATACGGCAGCACGCGCACCCCGCCGAACGCGAGCGGCAGCAGCGACGCGACGCAGGCGAGCGGCAACACGAGCAGCCGCAAACCGTCGAGCGGGAAGAAGAAACTCTCGATCCAGTAGATGCCGGCGCCGAGCCAGAACATCGCCGACAACGCGAACGCGAAGCCGAACACCATCGCGTTCTGCGGGAAGATCGTGGTATGCAGCAGCACGCCGTGAGCGAGCAGCGCGACGCACAGGAGCGCGCGCCCGGGCACGCTCATACCGGTGGCGACCGAAGCGCCCGTGCCGCCGGCATTGACAGGCAACGGCGGGGACAACGGCGGCACGCTCTCGAGCAGCGGGCGCGCGGCCGCGTGCCGGTGCGAGCGCCAGCCGGCCACGGCGAGGCCGCCGTAGAGAAGCGCGGTGAGGGCATACAGTACAATATCCATATTCGAAGTTTACACTAGGGCCCTGCTCCGCGACGTCTTGCGCTTCGCGCGCTGCGCGGGCTCCACCGTTCATCGCTCCCCATGCTCGACAATCTGACTCAACGGATGGCGCGCGTCGTCAAGACGCTGCGCGGCGAAGCCCGGCTCACCGAGGCGAACACCCAGGAAATGCTGCGCGAAGTGCGTCTCGCACTGCTCGAGGCCGACGTGGCGCTGCCCGTCGTGCGCGAGTTCATCGCCAAGGTCAAGGAGAAGGCGCTCGGCGAGGAAGTGATCGCCAGCCTGTCGCCGGGCCAGGCGCTCGTCGGCGTCGTGCAGCGCGAGCTGACCGCGGTGATCGGCGGCGACTACGAAGGCAAGGCCGCCGAGCTCAACCTCGCCGTCACGCCGCCCGCGATCATCCTGATGGCGGGTCTGCAGGGTGCCGGTAAGACGACCACGGTCGGCAAGCTCGCCAAGCTCTTGCGCGAGAAGTACAAGAAGAAGGTGCTGACGGTTTCGTGCGACGTCTATCGGCCCGCCGCTATCGCCCAGCTGAAAACGGTGACCGAGCAGGTCGGCGCGGACTTCTTCCCGTCCGAGCCCGACCAGAAGCCGGTCGATATCGCGCGCGCCGCGGTGGACTGGGCCAGGCGCCATTACCACGACGTGCTGCTCGTCGACACGGCCGGCCGTCTCGGTATCGACGAAGCGATGATGAACGAAATCGCCGCGCTGCACGCCGAACTGAAGCCCGCCGAAACGCTGTTCGTCGTCGACGCGATGCTCGGCCAGGACGCGGTCAATACCGCGAAGGCGTTCAGCGACGCGCTGCCGCTCACCGGCGTCGTGCTCACCAAGCTTGACGGCGATTCGCGCGGGGGCGCGGCGCTGTCGGTGCGTCACGTGACGGGCAAGCCGGTCAAGTTCGTCGGCGTGGCCGAAAAGCTCGACGGCCTCGAAGTGTTCCACCCGGACCGCATGGCAAGCCGGATTCTCGGCATGGGCGACATCCTCGCGCTCGTCGAGGAAGCGCAGCGCGGCGTCGACGTGCAGGCCGCGCAGAAGCTCGCCGACAAGGTCAAGAAAGGCGGCGACTTCGACCTCAACGACTTCCGCGCGCAGCTCACGCAAATGAAAGGCATGGGCGGCCTGTCGTCACTGATGGACAAGCTGCCCGCGCAGTTCCAGCAGGCCGCGGCCGGCGCCGACATGAGCCAGGCCGAGAAGCAGATGCGCCGCATGGAAGGCATCATCAACTCGATGACGCCGGCCGAGCGCGCCAAGCCCGAGCTGATCAAGGCGACCCGCAAGCGCCGCATCGCTGCGGGTGCGGGCGTGCAGGTGCAGGAAGTCAACCGCATGCTGAACCAGTACGAGCAGATGCGCACGATGATGAAGAAGCTCAAGGGCGGCAATCTGCAGAAGATGATGCGCGGCATGAAAGGCATGCTACCCGGCATGCGCTAAGCTTGATGGGGACGGTCGCGCACGCCACGCGCGCAAACGCCGTGGCATCGTGCGGCTGACGCCGGGTTCGCGCGGGTTTATATTCTCTAGCGCACGGCGCCGTCCCCGACCGGAACGTCCCACGGGATGTTCCCACTCACTCTATGTATACAGTTACCGCCCGTTAGACGTCATGAACCGCGAAGAAGCCCTCCATATTTTTCAACACTCCGAAGAGATCGTTTCGGCCTCGGACGTCAACGCATCGATCGCCGGCATGGCAACAGCCATCCGCAACGAGATGAGCGAGGACTTCCCGCTCGTGCTGTCGGTGATGGGCGGTGCCGCGGTGTTCACCGGCATGCTGCTGCCGCACCTCGATTTCCCGCTCGAGTTCGACTACATCCACCTCACGCGCTACCGCAATACGACGAAAGGCAGCGACGAGATGCAATGGCGCGTCGCTCCGGCCGAGTCGGTCAAGGATCGCGTCGTGCTCGTGCTCGACGACATCCTCGACGAAGGCGAGACGATGGCCGCGATCCGCGACCGCATCCTCGCGATGGGCGCGAAGCGCTTCCTGTCGGCGGTGCTGTGCGAGAAGATCATTCCGAAGGCGAAGCCGCTGCGCCCCGACTACTGCGGCTTCGAGGTGCCGGACCGCTACGTGTTCGGCTGCGGGATGGATGCGAAGGGGTACTGGCGCAACCTGCCGACCATCCGGGCGTTGACCGAGGGGGCGTAAGTCGCGCACTGGCGCCTCGGCGCTCCGGCGTAAAAAAAGCAGCCTGTGTTGGCTGCTTTTTTTATGGCTGCATCGGCGACAGGTGGCCTACCGACTCCCGTGTCATAGCTGGTGCACGAAAGAGCGAATCCCGCCGAGCATCATCTCGACCGAGATCGCCACGAGCACGAGCCCCATCAGTCGCTCGAACGCCGCCATCACGCGTTCGCCGAGCCAGGCCTGGATGCGCTCGGCGAGCATCAGCACGATCGCGCAGACGATCATCGTAACGGTCAGCGCGCCGATCCACTCGAACGTCTTGCCCGGCGCCTGCGAGGTCAGCAGCATCACCGTCGCCAGTGCCGACGGGCCGGCCAGCGCCGGAATCGCGAGCGGCACGATGAGCGGTTCGCCGCCGCGCGCGTCCCCGCCGAACGGGCCGTCCGGATGCGGAAACACCATGCGCAGCGCGATCAGGAACAGCACGATCCCGCCGCCGATCCGCAACGACAGGTCGCTGAGGCTCATCATGCGCAGAAAGCCCTGCCCGAGCACCATGAACACCAGCAGGATCGCAAACGCGATCGCGACCTCGCGCAGGATCACGACCGTGCGGCGCTCGGGCGCCACGCCCTGCAGACAGCTGACGAAGATCGGGATGTTGCCGAGCGGATCGGTAATCAGGATCAGCAGCACGGTCGCCGACAGAAAGGTGTACTCCACCGCTCGCTCCGCCTGGTACGCCCGCTCAGCTCACTCGCTTAATGCGCGAGTGCCGCGCGCACTTTGTCGATCACGGTCTGCGCCGCGCTCTCGACCGGCAGCAGCGTCGCTTCGGCATCGCGGCGGCCCTGGTATTCGAGCTTGCCGTCCTTCAGGCCACGGTCGCCGATCACGAGACGATGCGGCACGCCGATCAGCTCCCAGTCGGCGAACATGACGCCCGGACGCTCGCCGCGATCGTCGAGGATCACGTCGATGCCGGCCGCGACGAGTTCCGCGTACAGCTTGTCGGCCTGCTCGCGCACCGCGTCGCTGCGGTCATAGCCCATCGGGCACAGCACGACCTCGAACGGCGCGATCGACTCCGGCCAGATGATGCCCTTGTCGTCGAAATTCTGTTCGATCGCCGCGCCGAGAATACGCGTGATGCCGATGCCGTAGCAGCCCATTTCCATCGGCCGCGGCTTGCCGGTTTCGTCGAGGCAGGTCGCGTCCATCGCTTCCGAATACTTGGTGCCGAGCTGGAACACGTGGCCCACTTCGATGCCGCGGCAGATGTCGAGCACGCCCTTGCCGTCCGGCGACGGATCGCCCTTCTTCACGTTGCGAATATCGGCGACGACCGGCTCCGGCAGATCGCGGCCCCAGTTCACGCCGGTGGTGTGATAGTCGACCTCGTTCGAGCCGACCACGAAGTCGCTCATGTTCGCGACGGTGCAGTCCGCGATCACCTTGACCGGCTTCTTCGTGTTGATCGGACCGAGATAACCCGGCGGCGTGCCGAACGTTTCGATGATCTCGGCTTCGGTCGCCATGCGGAAGTCGGCGAGACCGGGCAGCTTGGCGGCCTTGATCTCGTTCAGGTCGTGGTCGCCGCGCAGCATCAGCAGCCAGATGGTCGGCTCAGCGCCTTCGTTTTCGGTGGCGAGAATGATCGACTTGATCGTGCGCTCGAGCGGGATGTTCAGCAGTTCGGCGACGGCCTCGCACTTCGCCTTGCCCGGCGTGGCGGTCTTCTTCATGTCCTCGGCGGGCGCCGCGCGCTGCGCGATGAGTGGCAGCGCTTCGGCCGCTTCGACGTTCGCGGCGAAGTCGGAAGTCGGGCAATAAGCGATGGCGTCCTCGCCGGTGTCGGCGATCACGTGGAATTCGTGCGAGCCGCTGCCGCCGATCGAGCCGTTGTCCGCCGCGACCGCGCGGAACTCGAGCCCGAGGCGCGTAAAGATGCGCACGTACGCGTCGTACATCTTGCGATACGACTCGCGCAAACCTTCGATGTCCTTGTCGAACGAGTACGCGTCTTTCATGATGAACTCACGGCCGCGCATCACGCCGAAACGCGGACGGATTTCATCGCGGAACTTCGTCTGGACCTGATAGAAGTTGACCGGCAACTGACGGTAGCTCCTGATCTGGTTGCGCGCGATGTCGGTCACGACTTCCTCGTGCGTCGGCCCCATCACGAAGTCGGCCTGCTTACGGTCCTTGAAGCGCAGCAGCTCGGGGCCGTACTTCTCCCAGCGGCCCGATTCCTGCCACAGCTCGGCCGGCTGCACCGCCGGCATCAGGAGTTCGATGGCGCCCGCCCGGTTCATTTCCTCGCGCACGATGGCTTCCACCTTGCGGATCGAACGCAGCCCGACCGGCAGGTAATTGTAGATACCGCCGGCGACGCGGCGGATCATGCCGGCGCGCACCATGAGCTTGTGGCTGACGATCTCGGCGTCGGCAGGAGCTTCCTTGAGCGTGCCGATAAAGAAACGGGAGGCTTTCATTCAGATTGTCCAAAAGCGGCGGCTCCGGAGGGACCGCCCGAAAAGGTGAAAACGTTGGGGAAATCGATACAGATCCGCCGCCGGGAGCACCGTTCGCCCGACCGGCGGCACCCAGCCCCGCACGGCGCCGCAACCGCCGCGCGCAGCCTTCGCACAAGGGACATGGCACGGGAAACCGACAGGCTACCGCAAACACGGGCCCATTGCGGCGAATCGTTCCATTCTTATGCGATTCGGTGCGTAGGGTCCGTTATCTGTTTATAATCAAAGCAATTTTAAAGGATTCGAAGGTGGTTGTATGCTGGATCGTGAAGGCTTTCGCCCGAACGTCGGCATCATCCTCTTGAACGCGCACAACGAGGTGTTTTGGGGCAAACGGCTCCGTGAACATTCCTGGCAGTTTCCGCAAGGGGGCATCAAATATGGTGAGACCCCCGTGCAAGCGATGTATCGGGAGTTACACGAAGAAACCGGACTGCTTCCTGAGCACGTCAAGGTGATCGGTCGCACGCGCGACTGGTTGCGTTATGAGGTGCCTGACAAGTTCATCAAGCGTGAAGTACGCGGTCATTACCGCGGCCAGAAGCAAATCTGGTTCTTGCTCCGGATGGTGGGACGCGACTGCGATATCTGCTTGCGCGCCACCGACCACCCGGAGTTCGATGCCTGGCGTTGGAACGAGTACTGGGTGCCGCTCGACTGTGTGATCGAGTTCAAGCGGGATGTGTATCAGTTGGCGCTGACGGAGCTATCCCGTTTCATGCGCCGGCCTGTGCCGCGTGCGGAAAAACCTGGCGGGCACCATGGGTCGCGCTATCCCCGGGTGACCTCGTCGATGCAGAGTCCTCCGGATTCCACGGTCAGTACGGTGACTTCGGTCACTGTCGTGAGTTCGGTGAGCATCGCGACCACGACTCACGTTGTGGTCATGCAGGATTGCGGAGATGACGCCGAAGCCGTACAAGCGAACAGCGAAGCGCGGCACGACGAGGAATCCGCCGACGAAAGCGCCGGCCCGCTGGTCCGGCCGGGCATGCGCGGTTAACAATTCCGGGCGGCTGTCCATGCCGCCTCTCTCTGGCGCGGCTTTCGGGCCGCGTCCGTCTTTCGAGGGAATCAGATTGAAAGCATTTGCTCTCGCCGCGGCGTGCGTCGCCACAGGCGCCCTGCTGGCAGGCTGTTCGAGCGCCGGCAAACCGACCAATAAAGACGACAGCGCGTTCGTCTATCTGCTGGACCGCAAGGGCAACTGGGTTGAAAACAAGGTAGACACGCTGCCACCTCTGCCGACGGAGGCGAATCTGCTGCCGTTCGAGGTGTCCGGCAATACGCCGCTGCAATTCGCAATCGACGCGAAATCGGTCAGCGTCGGCGACGACGGCGTCGTGCGTTACACGGTGGTCGTCACGAGCCCGAGCGGCGCGCGCAACGTGAACTACGAAGGTATCCGCTGCGACACGTACGAGTGGCGCCAGTATGCGGGCCTGAATGCCGATCACGACGGCTGGGACAAGGATGTCGCCAACCAGTTTTCGCGCATCGAGAATGGCGCGCTGAACGCGTACCAGGCGGCGCTGTACCAGGACTACATGTGCGCGAACAAGATTCCGACTGGCAGCGCGCAGCACATCGTCGAGAACATCCGCTACAAGCGCACGCAAACGTCGCAGATTCACTGAGTTGCGTTCGCGGGCGCGCTCCGGGTCTTCCCGGTGCGTTGCGCCGAAGACGGAAAAAGCCGTTCCAGTTCAGGCTGGAGCGGCTTTTTTGTGGGCTTTGGCTTTCTACTAACCTTGTTCGGGTTCGCGTCGCGGGACGAATCAGAGCAACACGAGGTTGTCGCGGTGGATCAACTCGGGCTCCAGCATATAGCCGAGCACCGACTCGATTTCGCCGCTGGGGCGCCGCTGGATCAGCCTGGTTTCGGCGCTGCTGTAGTTCGTCAAACCGCGCGCCACCTCGCGCCCCGACGCGCTCACGCACGCAATCACCTCGCCGCGCGCAAACGCCCCCTGCACACCGACGATGCCGATCGGCAACAGGCTCTTGCCGCCTGCGGTCAGCTTTTCCACCGCGCCGTCGTCGATCACGACGTGGCCGCGCACCTGCAGGTGATCGGCCATCCACTGCTTGCGCGCCGCCATCCGCGCGGTGCGGGCGATGAGCTGCGTGCCGATCGCTTCGCCCGACGCAAGCCGCGACAGCACGTCCACCTCGCGTCCGCTCGCGATCACCGTATTGGCGCCGCTATGCGCAGCGCGCTTGGCAGCAAGAATCTTGGTCAGCATGCCGCCGCGGCCGAGGCTCGAACCTGCGCCGCCCGCCATCGCTTCGAGCTCCGGCGCGCCGGCGTCGGCCTGCTGAACGAGCGTGGCACTCGGCTCCTTGCGCGGATCGGCCGTGAAAAGGCCTTGCTGATCCGTGAGAATGACGAGCGCGTCGCCTTCGATCAGATTGGCGACCAGCGCGCCGAGCGTGTCGTTGTCGCCGAACTTGATTTCGTCGGTTACGACCGTGTCGTTTTCGTTGATGATCGGCACGACGCCGAGGCGCAGCAGCGTGAGCAACGTGGAGCGCGCATTCAGGTAACGCTCGCGGTCGGCGAGGTCGGCGTGCGTCAGCAGAATCTGCGCGGTCTGGATCGAGTGCTCGGCGAAGCGGCTTTCGTACACCTGCGCAAGCCCCATCTGCCCGACGGCCGCGGCCGCCTGCAACTCGTCGATTTCACGCGGCCGTTTGGTCCAGCCGAGCCGCTGCATGCCCTCGGCGATGGCGCCCGAGCTGACCAGCACCACCTCCTTGCCTTGCGCGCGCAGCGCCGCAATCTGCGCGGCCCAGCGGCCGATCGCCGTATGATCGAGGCCGCGCCCGTCGTTCGTGACGAGGCTCGAACCGACCTTCACTACCAATCGCCGTGAATCCGCGATGACCGAACGCATCGTGCGCTGTCTCCCAAGATGACGCGTGATACATGCCGGCAGCCCGCCTGCTGGCGCCGGCGCTGGAGTTTTTATTCCTGCGGGTGGCTGCCGGACTCGCCAACCGCGGCCTGGACTCCCGATCCTTCGCGGAAACGCACGTCGGAAGCAAGGTCTTCGGCTTCGGCCGCGCGCTGCGCATCGGAATGTTCGGCGAGGTAATCGAACACCGCGTAGCAGAGATTCTCACAGCCCTGGCCGGTCAGCGCCGAAATCTCGAACACCGGACCATCCCAGCCAAAACCTTCGAGGAACGCCGACACGCGCGCTTCGCGCTCGTCTTCGGGCACCATGTCGAGCTTGTTCAGAACGAGCCAACGCGGCTTCTGATAGAGCTGATCGTCGTACTTGCGCAGTTCGTTGACGATCGCCTTCGCTTCCACGACCGGATCGATCGACTCGTCGAACGGTGCAATGTCGACGATGTGCAGCAGCAGGCCAGTGCGCTGCAGGTGGCGCAGGAACTGGTGGCCGAGACCCGCGCCTTCGGCCGCGCCTTCGATCAAACCGGGAATGTCGGCGATCACGAAGCTGCGGCTCGGCCCGACGCGCACCACGCCGAGATTCGGCGCGAGCGTCGTGAACGGGTAATCGGCGATTTTCGGCTTCGCGTTCGACACCGACGAGATAAACGTCGACTTGCCGGCGTTCGGCATGCCAAGCAGGCCAACGTCGGCCAGCACTTTCAGTTCGAGGCGCACCATGCGGCGCTCGCCCGGCTTGCCGTCGGTCTTCTGACGCGGCGCGCGGTTCGTACTGGATTTGAAATGCAGATTGCCGAGACCGCCCGCACCGCCCTGCGCAATTTGCACGCTCTGATTGTGCTCGGTCAGATCGGCGATCAACTCGCCGGTTTCCATGTCGGTGATCGTGGTGCCGACCGGCATGCGCAGCGTGATGTCGTCGCCGCCCTTGCCGTAGCAGTCCGAACCGCGACCGTTTTCGCCGTTGCGAGCCAGATGTTTTTTCGCGTAGCGGTAGTCGATCAGCGTGTTGATGTTGCGGTCCGCGACCGCGATCACGCTGCCGCCCCGGCCGCCGTCGCCGCCATCCGGACCGCCGAACGGAACGAATTTCTCGCGGCGCATCGACGCGCTGCCATCCCCTCCGTCGCCGGCGATGACTTCAATCCTCGCTTCGTCAATGAACTTCATGCGTAACTCCGTCCCGTATGTGCTGCCAGATGCAGGGTGTACTGCCTGATTGGATGCTGCTATTTTGCCGCGCGCGTTGCGCGTTGATCAATCGACCGAACGGCATAGGCACAGCCAGCGATCGATGCCGCGCGCAGAAGGCGCCGCAATAAAAAAGGCCCCGCGAACTTCGCGGGGCCTTTTTCCGGTCCTGAAGCCCGTGCCTGATTAAACTCAGGCTGCCGGGACGACGGAAACGGTGTGCTTCTTCGCCGCGCCCTTCGTCGAGAACTGAACGTGGCCGTCCTTCAGCGCGAACAGGGTGTGATCCTTGCCCATGCCGACGTTTTCACCAGCGTGCATGCGCGTGCCGCGCTGACGCACGATGATGCCGCCAGCGTTGATAGCCTGGCCGCCGTAAACCTTCACGCCGAGGCGCTTCGATTCGGAGTCGCGGCCGTTCCGGGACGATCCGCCTGCCTTTTTGTGTGCCATTTGATCTGCTCCTTAACCGGTGCGCTTACGCGTTGATCGCGTCGATGCGCAGTTCGGTATAGTTCTGGCGGTGGCCGCCATGCTTCTGGTAGTGCTTCCGGCGACGCATCTTGAAGATGGTCACTTTTGCGTGACGACCTTGCGACACGACGGTAGCCTTGACGGAAGCCCCACTGACCAGCGGCGTACCGAACTTAATCGATTCGCCTTCGCCCACTGCGAGAACCTGGTCGAGCGTGATTTCAGCGTCAATGTCTGCCGGTATCTGTTCTACTTTAAGTTTTTCGCCGACGGCAACCTTGTACTGCTTGCCACCGGTTTTTATGACCGCGTACATTGAGAACCTCACTCTTTGTTCATTTTTCCCACGCACCGCGCGCGGAAACTCTCGATTATACATGGAGTTAGCTGCTCGGTCAAAACCTGTTTCCAAAACCGTTTAAGAGTCTTTCCGCCGCCTTCCGGCCTTACTTTCGCGACGGGGCGAGCGGCACCCGGCACCTCCCACGCAGCCCCGGCATGCGGCGCTGCCGACGCGGCAAAGCGCCCGCGCCGCAGCCGACGACCCGGAAGCGCCCCGATCGCCTTATAATTCGCGGCACTACCCAATTCAGCCATCATGTCGTCGACTGCCACCCCTTCCCCCAACGTCGCCAGCCTGCTTGCTCCGGTCGCCGAAGACATGCAGCAGGTGAATCGCGTCATCCGGCAACGTCTTGCGTCCGACGTGATGCTGATCAACCAGATTTCCGAGTACATCATCGGCGCCGGCGGCAAACGACTGCGGCCCGCGCTGCTGCTGCTCGTGGCGGGCGCGCTCGGCGACACGACGGGGCACCGGCACGAACTGGCGGCGGTCGTCGAATTCATCCACACGGCCACCTTGCTGCATGACGACGTGGTCGACGAATCCGACCTGCGGCGCGGCCGTCAGACCGCCAACGCGCTGTTCGGCAACGCCGCGAGCGTGCTGGTCGGCGATTTTCTCTACTCGCGCTCGTTCCAGATGATGGTCGGCGTCGGCAAGATGCGGGTCATGGAGATTCTGTCGGAGGCGACCAACATCATCTCCGAGGGCGAAGTGCTGCAATTGCTGAACATGCACGACGCGGACGTCGACGAAGCCCGCTACATGCAGGTGATCCGCTACAAGACCGCCAAGCTGTTCGAAGCGGCCGCCCAGCTGGGCGCAGTACTGGCCGGCGCGGACGCGAAAATCGAAGCGGCCGCGGCGGAATTCGGCAGGCGCATCGGCACAGCGTTCCAGATCATGGACGACTGGCTCGACTACACGGGCACGGCCGAATCGATGGGCAAGAACGCCGGCGACGATCTGCGCGAAGGCAAACCGACGCTGCCGCTCATCTATCTGATCGAACGCGGCACGCCGGAGCAGTCGGCACTCGCGCGCGAAGCGATCGAGCAGGGCGGCACCGACCGTTTCGAAACGATTTTCGAGGCGATCACGCGCTCCGGCGCGCTCGATCACACGCTCGAATGCGCGAAACAGGAAGCCCAGGCAGCCGCGACGGCAATTTCTTCATTCCCCCATTCCATTTTTAAAGAGAGCCTGCTAGAATTATGTTCTTACTCGACGGCAAGGCAGTCTTGAACGAGACTGAAACGCCGGGTTAGTCTGAATCGAGTCAGCAGTACCTAATCGGGGTGTAGCTTAGCCTGGTAGAGCGCTACGTTCGGGACGTAGAGGCCGGAGGTTCGAATCCTCTCACCCCGACCAGATTCTCCTTGTTCGTTCAAGGTTCAAAAACCGCCGCAGCATTGCTCGGCGGTTTTTTGTTTTGCACGTCGTTTTTTACCCGCAGCCGTTGCTACACCGGCGACACACAGCCACCACATCGTCCATATCGGCGCCAACCCCAGTGGCGGGCCGCATAGCCCCCTCTGCTATATTCTCTCCATCCTTTCCCTTATTTTTCACGACGCGTGGAACAACTTCCCTTATGGGCGCAGATTGGCGCCGTCCTTCTGCTGCTCGTCTGCTCCGCCTTCTTTTCCATTTCCGAGACAGCGATGATGGCGCTCAACCGCCATCGTCTGAAGCACCTTGCCAACCAGAACACGCTCGGCGCGAAAACGACCCAGGGCCTGCTCGCGCGTACCGATCAACTGCTGAGCGTCATCCTGATCGGCAACAACCTGTTCAATACGATCATCCCGGTGCTCACGACCTCGCTCGCGCTGCACACGTTCGGCCGCAACAACCTCATCCTGTCGATCGCGACCGGGCTCGTCGCGTTTCTGATCATCGTGTTCGCGGAGATCACGCCGAAAATCGTCGGCGCAACCTTTCCCGAGAAGATCGCGCTACCCGCGAGCCTGCTCATCGCGCCGCTGATGCGCGCCGCGAAACCGCTCATCTGGTTCGTCAACCTGTTCGCGAACGGCATCCTGCGCGTGCTGCACATCAACACGAAAAGCGCGCGCGACCAGCGGCTCTCCACCGAAGAATTGCGCACCATCGTGCTCGAGTCCGGCAGCTTCATGCCGACCAAGCACCGCAGCATCCTGCTGAATCTGTTCGACCTCGAAAACATCTCCGTGGACGACGTAATGATCCCGCGCCGCCGCATCGAGGCGCTCGACTTCGACGCGCCGTTCGAGCAGATCCTGCATCAACTCGAAACCTGCTATCACAACAAGCTGATCGTCTACCAGGGCGACATCGACCGTGTGCTCGGCGTGCTGCACGTACGCAAAACGCTCGCGGCCCTGCACAACCAGGAACTCGGGCGCGACACCCTGCGCGAACTGCTGACCGAGCCGTATTTCGTGCCGAGCGGCACGCCGGTGTTCCAGCAGCTCCAATATTTCCAGGAGAGCCGCCAGCGCACCGCGCTCGTCGTCGACGAATACGGCGAACTGCAAGGGCTCGTCACGCCAGAAGACATCATCGAGGAGCTGATCGGCGAATTCACCACCTCGATTCCGCGCGGCGCCAGTTCGCGCGGCGGCTGGAACGAGGATGGCGAATGCATCGTCGCGGGCAGCATGCCGCTGCGCGAACTGAACCGCTGGCTGCACCTCACGCTGCCCACCGACGGCCCGAAAACGCTCAACGGCCTGATTCTCGAAATTCTCGAAGACATTCCCGATGGCGACGTCTGCGTGCAGATCGGCGAGATCAAGCTCGAAGTCATGCGCAGCGACGATCAGGCGATTCGCACCGTCAAGCTGTTCAAACCGCCGTCGCGCAAAGCCGCCAAAGCGCGCCTCAACTAACGCCCTGGCTGGCAATCGCCGATTCGCGATCAGCATCGCACACGGCCGTTCAGCGCGCCATTAGCCGAATGGCTGAATGGCGCCGCCGTCCTCACTGCCGGAAGATGAAGCCGTCACGTTCTACAGGCGGCTCATCGCCGGTCTCTCATGCCCAACTCCTTTGCAGCCGCGGCGGCCGCGCCACGCGCCCTGCCCTTCAACGGCGAAACTGGCGCAGCCAGTCTCGCCGATCCCGACAACGCCCCGGCCGTGCGTCTCCTGACCGACACGCTGCGGGAAGCGACGCGGCGCAATGCGTCGGATATTCACATCGAGCCGGCCGAGCACGGCTGGCGCATACGCTTGCGGATCGACGGCGTGCTGCATGAAATCCCGCAGCCGCCCGCTCATCTGCGCGATGCATTCGTCACGCGCGTGAAAGTACTCGCGCGGCTCGACATCGCCGAACGGCGCGTGCCGCAGGACGGTCGCCTGCGCATCGCCAGCACGCCGCAGCGCATCGAGGACTATCGCGTCAACTCGCTGCCCACTCTGTTCGGCGAAAAGCTCGTGCTGCGCCGGCTCGACGCACTGCCCGCCGATCTTTCGCTCGATTCGCTCGGCCTCGATCCGCAACAGCGTCAAACCGTCGACGCTGCGATTCGCGCGCCGCACGGTCTTGTGCTCGTCACCGGACCGACCGGCAGCGGCAAAACCCTGTCGCTGTACTGCTTTCTGAATCTGCTGAACGGCGAGGCGCGCAATCTCTGCTCGGTCGAGGACCCGGCGGAGATCCAGCTCGCCGGCATCAATCAGGTCAGTGTGCGCGAGAAAGCCGGGCTGACTTTCGCAGTCGCACTGCGCGCGTTTCTGCGTCAGGACCCGGACGTCATCATGGTCGGCGAAATCCGCGACAACGAGACCGCCGACGTCGCGGTCAAGGCCGCGCAAACCGGCCACCTCGTGCTGTCCACCTTGCATACGAACGATGCCCCCGCGGCGATCGCGCGGCTCATCGACATCGGCGTCGAGCCCTACAACCTCGCGGCCGCGCTGCGGATGGTGACGGCGCAACGGCTCGTGCGGCGCCTGTGCGCCGCGTGCCGCAAGCCAGCGCCGCATTCGGCGGCGGCGCTCGAGGCAGCCGGGTTCGCCGCCCACCGGCTCGATGGCTGGCAGCCTTATGCGGCAGTCGGCTGCGCGGCCTGCCACGGCATCGGCTACCGGGGACGCGTCGGCATTCACCAGGTGATGCCGGTCTCCGACGCTATGCGCGAACTGATCGTCGCCAGCGCGGGCGTCCACGAGCTGGCCCGGCTCGCGCAGACCGAACAGGTCGCGACGTTGCGCGACGCCGCGCTCGCGCGCGTACGCGACGGCACCACGAGTCTCGCCGAAGCGCTCGCCGCCACCGAAGTCGCATGAGCACCGTTCCGCTCCTTCGCCCCGCTGCCGACCAGCGCTTCAAATGGCGCGGCCTCGACGCCGACGGCGCGCGTCAAAGCGGCTCGCTGATCGCGCCGGACGCGAGCGCCGCACGGGCCATGCTCAAACGCGACAACCTGTTCATCGTGGAACTCGCGATGCAAGGGCCGGCGCCACGCCCCCAAACCCGCGCCGCCGACGTCACGCTGTTCACGCGGCAACTCGCGAGCCTGTTGCGCGCCGGTCTGCCGCTCGCACCCGCGCTCGAACTGCTCGCGCAAGCACCCGCGTCGCGCCGGCAAGGCATGCCGCGCATCATCGCCGCCGTCGCGCGCGACATCACCGCCGGCCTGCGCTTTTCGGCGGCATTGCAGCGGCACCCCGCGCAGTTCAACGCGCTGTACTGCCAGCTCGTCGAAGTCGGCGAAGCCGCGGGTGCGCTCGCCACGGTGCTCGCCCGTCTCGCCGACGACCGCGAACGCGCCGCCGCGCAACGCGCGAAAGTACGCGCGGCGCTGACCTACCCGGTCGCGATCCTGCTGCTCGCCATGGCAATTACGGCTGCGTTGCTGGTGTGGGTCGTGCCGACCTTCAAGCAGATTTTCGACGGTTTCGGCGCGCAGTTGCCCGCGCCGACACAGTTCGTGCTGGCGTTGTCAGCCGGCACGGCGCGCTGGAGCGTGCCGGCGTTTGCGCTGCTGGCCGCGCTGAGCTCGGCCATGACGTTCGTGTTGCGGCGGTCGGCCAGCGCCCGCATCCGTTTTGCGCGCGCCTCGCTCAACCTGCCGGTAGCCGGCCCGCTGCTGCGCACGCTGTGCGCGGCGCGCTGGAGCCGCGCGCTCGGCACGCTGCTGTCCGCCGGCACACCGCTCGCCGATGCCTTCGACTCGCTCACGCACGCAACCGGCAATGCCTTTTTCGATCGCGCCACGGCGGGCATCGCGGTGAGATTGCGGCGCGGCGAACGGCTCGCCGCGGCGATGCGCGCCGCGCAATGCTTCCCGTCCGAGGTCGTGCAGCCCGTTGCGGTCGCCGAGGAATCGGGGGCGCTCGACACGATGCTGCTCGACGTCGCCTCGCTCGCCGATCGCCAGGTGGACGAAAAGATCGGCACGCTGTCGAGCCTGTGCGAACCGCTCGTGATCGTCGTGCTCGGCGCGCTGGTCGGGGGCCTCGTGATTGCGATGTATCTTCCCATTATTCAACTCGGCAACGTGGTGTAGCATCGCAGCCGAATCCATTCCAAACTCCATGCAGGCTCCTCTTCCGCTCGTGCAAGAAACCTCTTCCAGCCTGCTCGCGGGCTTACTGCCAGGCCGCTTCGCGAGCGATGTCGGGCTCGCGATCGCCAGTCTGCCCGCGGGCGTGCAGATCGCGTTCGCGATCGTGTTCGGCCTCGTGATCGGCAGCTTTCTGAACGTGGTCGTGCATCGGCTGCCCATCATGCTCGAACGCGCCTGGCGCGAGGAAATCAACGAGGCCACCGAGACGCCGCAAGCCGACGACGGCCTGCCCGCGCGCTATAACCTGTGGGTGCCGCGCAGCGCATGCCCGCATTGCGGTCACGTTCTGAGCGCGTGGGAAAACCTGCCGGTCCTGAGCTATATCATGTTGCGCGGGCGTTGCTCCGCGTGCGGCACGCATGTGAGCCTGCGCTATCCGCTGCTCGAAATTGCGAGCGCCGCCTGCGCCGCGAGCGTGCTCGCGGTGTTCGGCCCGACCATGATGGCGCTCGCCGCGTTCGGCCTGTGCGCGACGCTGCTGGCGATGAGCGCGATCGACATCGACACGCACCTGTTGCCCGACTCGATGACGCTGCCGCTGCTGTGGGCCGGCATCATCGTCAATTTCAACGGTATGTTCACGAACCTGCACGACGCGGTGCTCGGCGCGATCTTCGGGTATCTCGCGCTATGGGCCGTGCATTGGGTGTTCCGTCTCATACGTGGCGTCGAAGGCATGGGCTACGGCGATTTCAAGCTGCTAGCCGCCCTCGGCGCCTGGCTCGGCTGGGCTGCCCTGCCGCAAATCGTGCTGATCGCGGCGGTCGCCGGTGCGGTGGTCGGACTCGCGGCCACGTGGCGCGGCCGCATGCGCTTCGAGGAGCCGCTGCCGTTTGGGCCGTTTCTCGCCGCGGGCGGTGCGCTCACGCTATTTGTCGGCACGCCGCTCTATCTGGCTCTGGGAGGCTGAAGCATGTTCGTTGTGGGACTGACTGGCGGCATTGGCAGCGGCAAATCGACGGTGGCTAATCTGTTTGCCGCGCGCGGCGTGCCGCTCGTCGACACCGACGTGATCGCGCATCGCATCACCGCGCCGCATGGCGTCGCGATGCCGCTCATTGCCGCCGAATTCGGCACGGAGTTCGTCGCGCCGGACGGCTCGCTCGATCGCGCGCGCATGCGCTCGCTCGTGTTCAGCGACGAAGCGGCGCGCAAGCGTCTCGAAAGCATCACGCATCCGCTGATTCGCGCGGAAACCGAGCGCGAGCAACGCGAGGCGCAAGGGCCGTACGTGATCGTCGTGGTGCCGTTGCTGGTCGAATCCGGTACGTGGAAGAACCGGGCGAATCGCGTGCTGACCGTCGATTGCAGCGTCGAGACGCAGATCGCGCGCGTGATGAAGCGCAACGGCTTCAGCCGCGAACAGATCCTCGCGATCATCGCGCGCCAGGCCACGCGCGAAGCGCGCTTAGCCGCCGCCGACGACGTCATCGACAACGACAATGCGCCGCTCGAAGCGCTCGAAGCTCAGGTGGATGTACGGCATCGCGCGTACCTGTTGCTCGCGAATGGGTGAGTAATGGGTGAACGAGCGAGAGGGCCGGCCAAACCGAAGCCGCCGCGTGCGCTGACCTGCGCACACGCGCAATACCGCGATACGTGACGCACCCGGATCGCACACATGCGTTGCATAGGCGTGTGCCGCACCTGGCCGCGATCGATCCGTACGCGGATCGATCGCATGCATGCGTCCCGATGAAGCGCCACGCGAATCTCGAAGCGCAACGCGAGCGCAACATGACACAAGCGTGTCCGCGGCACGCCTCATGCACGAGCACGCCCGAGGCAAAAACCCGCCACCGGCATGACTCAACCGCGGCACGAGGCACCATCAGCCCAGGTTCCCACACGAACCGCCACCCGCGCATTGAACTTTGCGCGCCCCCAGCAGCCGAAACGCACTGAACCATCGTGAAGTCACGAAAAAAGTTGCGAAAGCGCGCTGAAAAAGTGCGTGATTGCTTGGGTAGTCCCACGGCATTAGAATGTTTTGCATTCCTGTCACCGACCACGCCCGAGGCGAGCCCGCTTGATCCTTTACGAGTACCCCTTCAACGAGCGAATCAGAACGCTGTTGCGCCTCGAAGATCTGTTCGAGCGCTTCACGTTCTTTCTGACTCAGGAAGACGCCAGGGAACATCACGTCGCACTGACAACGTTGTTCGAAATCTCCGAAGTCGCGGGTCGCGCAGATCTGAAGTCCGATCTGATGAAGGAGCTCGAGCGGCAACGGCAAACGCTCGCGCCGTTTCGCGGCAATCCCGGCATCGAACAGAACGCGCTGGAAGCGGTGCTCGGCGAAATCGAGCAAACGCTCGCAGGGCTCGCGCAGATGCAGGGCAAAACCGGCCAGCATCTTGCAGACAACGAATGGCTCGCGAGCATTCGCAGCCGCGCCATCATTCCTGGCGGCACCTGCAAATTCGATCTGCCGTCCTACTATGCGTGGCAACAGCTGCATCCCGATCAGCGTCGCCAGGACATCGCCAAATGGGTCACGCCGCTGCTGCCGCTGCGCGACGCGGCCACCATCGTGCTGCGGCTCGCGCGCGAATCGGGCCAAGCGTCGAAGGTGATGGCGATGCAGGGCAGCTATCAACAGATGCTCTCGGGCCGCTCGTATCAATTGATGCAGGTGCGCGTGGCACCTGAATTGCGCGTGATTCCCGAAGCGAGCGCCAACAAGTACATGCTGTGGGTGCGCTTCACGGTGCAGGACGGCGATCTGCGGCCGCGCGCGGTCGACGTCGACGTACCGTTCCAGCTCACGCTTTGCAGCCTGTAAGCGCTCGTCGCCGTCCTTAACAGACCCAAACAGCCCAATCCGGATTCAGGGAACGCGCCTTTGAAACGGCGCGAAATAGCCTTATATTCGTTACTTGTTCCGTTTGCGATTGACTGTCCGACCGTATGCCTACCGTCGTCAAATGTCCTACTTGCGGCAAAGATGTCCGCTGGACCCCTGAAAACCGCTTCCGTCCTTTTTGTTCCGAACGCTGCAAGCAGATCGATCTCGGCGCATGGGCCGCCGAGAAATACAAGATCGGCGGCAACGACCAGGAAGCCTCGTCATCCGAGGAAACGTCTCGTGACGATTACAACCCGCATTGAGTCCGGCCGCGAGACTAAAAGGCCATCGAAAGACCGGCAATAAAAGGCGATAAACAGACGATAAAAAACCACGCGGCCCGGCGCTGTTCGCACAACCCCCGTCACCGCGTGGTTTCATCTGCTACACGTGCTACCCGCCGACTACGTCTTCTCGGCCGCCAGCCACTCCAGCACCGGAATGGTCGCCGGCAGCAGCGGCGAGACCTCGGCAGGCAAGCTCTGCCACACGAACGCCTGGCCTTCGCGCCCATGCGGCTCGCCCGACCACTGCGTCACCTTGCAGAAGAACAGCCGCACATAGGCATGCGGATAATCGTGTTCGAGCGTATGCCACAGATGGCTCGCCTCGACCTCGATCCCAAGCTCCTCGTGCAGTTCGCGCGCGAGCGCGGCCTCGACCGATTCGCCCGGTTCGAGCTTGCCGCCCGGAAACTCCCAGTAGCCCTCGTACGGCTTGCCCGCCGGACGCTGCGCGAGCAGATAGCGCCCGTCTGGCTGCACCAGCACGCCGACCGCGACTTCGGTGACCGGGCGGGCGGCGCCGTTCTTGCCCGTGTTGCCGCTTGCCTCGCTCATGCCGGCGTCTTACGGCCGGACCAGTCGCGCGCGAACTGCCACGCGACACGTCCCGAGCGCGATCCGCGTTCGAGTGCCCACACGAGCGCATCGCCGCGCGCCGCCTCGATTTCGGCGTCGTCGCAACCGAAATGCCGCAGCCAGTGCGCGATGATCGTCAGATAGTCGTCCTGCTTGAACGGATAGAAGCTGACCCACAGCCCGAAACGCTCGGACAGCGAAATCTTCTCTTCGACCAGTTCGCCCGGATGAATCTCGCCATCCGACGTGTGCTTGTACGTCTCGTTGTCGCTCATGTACTCGGGCAGCAGATGGCGGCGGTTCGAGGTCGCATAGATCAGCACGTTGTCCGACTGCGCGGCGACCGAGCCGTCGAGCGCGACCTTCAGCGCCTTGTAGCCCGATTCGCCCTCTTCGAACGACAGGTCGTCGCAGAACACGATGAAGCGCTCCGGGCGCTTCGCGATCAGATCGACGATGTCGCCGAGATCGTGCAGATCGTCCTTGTCCACTTCGATCAGACGCAGGCCGTCTTTTGCGTACGCGTTCAGGCAGGCCTTGATCAGCGACGACTTGCCGGTGCCGCGCGCGCCCGTCAGCAGCACGTTGTTGGCCGGCTGCTGGCGCACGAACTGGCGCGTGTTCTGTTCGATCAGCCCTTTCTGGCGATCGATGTTCTGCAGGTCGTCGAGCCTGATCGACGAAATCGCGGGCACCGGTTGCAGGTAGCCGCGCCCCTGGCGCTTGCGCCAGCGGAACGCGACGGCGGCCGACCAGTCGATTTCCGGCGCGGCGGGGGGAAGCATGGCTTCCAGGCGACCGAGCACGGCTTCGGCCCGGGTCAGAAACTGTTCGAGTTTGTCCATGTTAAGTAGGCGGCCAGCGGCCGCACATTGAGCCTGATTACGAGCGGTAGTCGGCGTTGATGCTCACGTAGTCGTGCGACAGATCGCAGGTCCAGATCGTGGCTTGCGCATTGCCGCGTCCGAGCACGACGCGAATGCCGATTTCGCTCTTTTTCATGACGCGCTGGCCGTCTTCTTCGCGGTAGGCCGGGTTGCGGCCGCCGGCGGTGGCGACCAGCACGTCGTCGAGATACAGATCGATCTTGCCGACGTCGAGATCGTCCACGCCGGCATAGCCGATGGCCGCGAGAATGCGGCCGAGGTTCGGGTCCGAGGCATAGAAGGCCGTCTTCACGAGCGGCGAGTGGCCGATCGCGTAGGCGATCTTGCGGCACTCCTCGACGCTCGAGCCGCCTTCGACATGCACGGTCATGAATTTGGTCGCGCCTTCGCCGTCGCGTACGATCAGCTGCGCGAGCGTCTGGGCGACTTCCGTCACCGCGTCGCGCAGCGCTGCATAAGCGGGCGAATCGGTGGACGTGATCGCGGGCAGGCTCGATTTGCCCGACGCGATCAGGATGAACGAATCGTTGGTCGACGTATCGCCATCGATCGTGATGCAGTTGAACGAGCGGTCCGCGACGTGCCTGACGAGTTCGTCGAGCACCGGTTGCGCGACGGCCGCGTCGAACGCGAGGAAGCCGAGCATGGTCGCCATGTTCGGCTTGATCATGCCGGCGCCCTTGCTGATGCCGGTCAGCGTGACCGTGTGGCCGTCGATCGTGACCCGGCGCGAAGTCGCCTTCGGCAGCGTGTCGGTCGTCATGATCGCCTGCGCCGCGTCGTACCAGTTCGCTTCCTTGCGGTTCGCGAGCGCGGCCGGCAAACCGGCCTTCAGACGGTCGACCGGCAGCGGTTCGAGAATCACCCCCGTCGAGAACGGCAGCACCTGCTCGGGCGCGATGTCGGCGAGACGCGCGAGTTCCGCGCAGGTTTCGCGCGTCGCCGCGAGGCCCGGCTCGCCGGTGCCCGCGTTCGCGTTGCCGGTGTTGATGACCAGCGCGCGAATCGGCTTGCCGCCCGCGCGCACGCGCTGCAGGTTCTCGCGGCACACGGTGACGGGCGCCGCGCAGAAGCGGTTCTGCGTAAACGCGCCGCCGACCGTCGCACCTTCGTCGACGGAAATGACGAGCACGTCCTTGCGGTTCGGCTTGCGGATATTCGCCTCTGCCCAGCCGAGCGTGACGCCGGCAACGGGATGGAGTTGAGCGGGATCGATCGAGGGAAAGTTGACAGCCATGGTCGCGACCTGTCGAAGAAAATGCCGGCGGGTGCCGGCATTGGGGAAACGGAACAGGTGACCCGGGCGTGCTGCCGGGCCACCGGCGAAATCAACGGCAAAGCCGCGCTAACGACGACACCGAAACAACGCGGCGCGCCCAGAAGCGCGCCGCACCGGCGTTACGCGATCTTGCCGTGGCACTGCTTGTACTTCTTGCCGCTGCCGCACGGGCACGGGTCGTTACGTCCGACCTTCGGCACGTTGTCGGTATTCACATGCACCGCTTGCGGGGCCACGCCGTGACCGTGGCCGTGGCTCATCGCGTCGCCGATCATCGCGGCGGTGGCCGCTTCGGCTGCGACGGGCGCGGCGGCGCCGGCTTCCGCGAATTCGGCATGACGGAACTCGACGTTCTCGAGATGACCGCCCTGCTCTTCCATCTGCTCCGCAGCCGCCTCGAGCTGCTCCGGCGACTGGATCTGCACGTTCATCACGATGCGCGTGACTTCGAGCTTCACCGCGTCGAGCATCGCGGCGAACAGTTCGAACGCCTCGCGCTTGTATTCCTGCTTCGGGTTCTTCTGCGCATAGCCGCGCAGATGGATGCCCTGGCGCAGATGGTCGAGCGCCGCCAGGTGTTCGCGCCACGCGCGGTCGAGCGTCTGCAGCATGATCGAGCGCTCGAACGCGCTGAACGATTCGCGGCCCACGAGCTGGACCTTCGACTCGTACGCTTCGTCGGCGGCGGCCTCGACCGCTTCGAGAATTTCGTCCGCGTTGATCGAGTTCGACTCGTTGATCATTTCCTGAATCGCGAGATCGAGCTGCCATTCGTTGCGCAGCACTTCCTCGAGTTCGGGCACGTCCCACTGCTCTTCGATGCTGCCCGCCGGCACGAACTGATGCACGATGTCGGCGATCACGCCGTGACGCATCGCGCCGATCGTCTCGGTGATGTCGTTCGCTTCGAGCAATTCGTTGCGCTGCTGATAGATCACCTTGCGCTGATCGTTCGAGACATCGTCGTATTCGAGCAATTGCTTACGAATATCGAAGTTGCGCGCTTCGACCTTGCGCTGCGCCGATTCGATCGAGCGCGACACGATGCCCGCCTCGATCGCCTCGCCTTCCGGCATCTTCAGGCGGTCCATGATCGCGCGCACGCGGTCGCCCGCGAAAATGCGCAGCAGCGGGTCTTCGAGCGACAGATAGAAGCGCGACGAACCCGGGTCGCCCTGACGGCCGGCACGGCCGCGCAGCTGGTTGTCGATCCGGCGCGACTCGTGACGCTCGGTGCCGATGATGTGCAGACCGCCCGCGGCCTTCACCTGATCGTGCAGCGTCTGCCATTCGTCGTGCAGCTTCTGGATGCGGCGCTGCTTTTCATCGTCAGAAAGTGTTTCGTCCTGCTCGATGAACGACGCCTGTTTCTCCGCGTTGCCGCCGAGCACGATGTCGGTGCCGCGGCCGGCCATGTTGGTGGCGATCGTGATGCGCTGCGGCCGGCCCGCTTCGGCGACGATCGCCGCTTCGCGCGCGTGCTGCTTCGCGTTCAGCACTTCGTGCGGCAAACCGGCCTGCTTGAGCAGATGCGACAGCAGTTCCGAGTTCTCGATCGACGTCGTGCCGACCAGCACCGGCTGACCGCGCTCGTAGCACTCGCGAATGTCGCGGATCACCGCGTCGTAGCGTTCCTTCGCGGTCTTGTAGATCTGATCCTGCTTGTCGATCCGCTTGGGCGGACGGTTGGTCGGGATCACGACCGTTTCGAGACCGTAGATCTCGTTGAATTCGTACGCTTCGGTGTCGGCCGTGCCGGTCATGCCGGCCAGCTTCGCGTACATGCGGAAGTAGTTCTGGAACGTGATCGAAGCGAGCGTCTGGTTCTCGCTCTGGATCTTCACGTGCTCCTTCGCCTCGACCGCCTGGTGCAGGCCGTCCGACCAGCGGCGGCCGGCCATCAGACGGCCGGTGAATTCGTCGACGATGATGACTTCGCCGTTCTGCACGACGTAGTGCTGGTCCTTGAAGAACAGCGTGTGTGCGCGCAGCGCCGCGTACACGTGGTGCATCAGCGTGATGTTCTGCGGCGCGTAGAGGCTTTCGCCCTCGCCGATCAGGCCCCACTCGGCGAGCAGGCGCTCGGCTTTTTCGTGGCCAGATTCGGTCAGGAACACCTGACGGCCCTTTTCGTCGAGCGTGTAGTCGCCCGGCTTCTCGACGCCGGTGCCGTCCGCCTTCTCTTCGCCGATCTGGCGTTCGAGCAGCGGCGGCAGCGCGTTCATGCGCACGTAGAGTTCGGTGTGATCTTCGGCCTGGCCGGAGATGATGAGCGGCGTACGCGCTTCGTCGATCAGGATCGAGTCCACTTCGTCGACGACCGCGAAATTCAGGCCGCGCTGCACGCGCGCGTCGGTCTCGTAGACCATGTTGTCGCGCAGGTAGTCGAAGCCGAATTCGTTGTTGGTGCCGTAGGTGATGTCCGAGGCGTAGGCTTTCTGCTTGGACTCGTGGTCCATCTGCGACAGGTTGATGCCGACCGACAGACCGAGGAAGTTGTAGAGCCGCGCCATCCATTCGGCGTCGCGCTGCGCGAGGTAGTCGTTGACCGTGACCACGTGCACGCCGCGCCCCGACAGCGCATTCAGGTACACCGGCAGCGTCGCGACGAGCGTCTTGCCTTCGCCGGTGCGCATTTCGCCGATCTTGCCGTAGTGCAGCGCCATGCCGCCGATCAACTGCACGTCGAAGTGGCGCATTTTCAGCACGCGCTTGCTGGCCTCGCGGCAAACCGCGAACGCCTCGGGCAGGATCTTGTCGAGAGATTCGCCGCTCGCGACGCGTTGGCGGAATTCACCCGTTTTGGCGCGCAGCTGATCGTCCGTCAATTGCTCGATCTGCGGTTCGAGCGCATTGATCGCCGCGACGGTCTTTTGATATTGCTTGACTAGCCGCTGATTACGGCTGCCAAAAATCTTCTGTAGAAAACCGGTGGTCATCGGATCGGTGTCTGCGTCGCGGCTTCGGCTGGCTCGCGGTGTGCGGTTCGGGCACGCGCGAGCCTAGAGTCGGAAAGGCTTTGGCCGCTTAGTCCAGGAGTGAATTCGAATCGGGCATTCTAGCACGCGCCTTTGGCAGCGCTTGTGTCAGAGGTGCGACGGCGCGGGCGTTCGGGGGGTGCCCCGGGGGCCGTCCGGCAAACTCCGGCGACGCGTCGCAAGCGGGGTTCGCACGCTGCCCGCGCGGTACAATCGCGGCATGGGCGTGCAAGGTGCGCGCCCACGTCGTTAATCCCAAACATGAGCCGTTTTTCGTCCTTTTCAAGGCCGCCGAAGCAATTCGATCTGCGCCGTCCCCAGCCGCTTTCCGAGGTGCTGGGCCGCACGGACGCGTTCGCCGCGCTGCGCGCGGGCGTCGAGCAGATTGCCGCGCTCGAGAAGGATCTGCGCGAGTTGCTGCCCGATTATCTGGCGAGCAGCATCGAGCCGGGCTTCATCAAGGAAGGTGTCCTGGCCCTCTTTGCCGCGCACAACGCCCTCGCGGCACGGCTGCGGCACCTGGAGCCGCGGCTGTTGGCGGATTTGCAGCAGCGCGGCTGGCCGGTCCATGCGCTGAAGATTCGCGTGCGGCCGCAGCCGCTCAAGGAGCCGCCGCCCGTCAAACAGGCGCGCATGACGCCGGCCGGCGCCGACGCGCTGCAAGCGCTCAGCGAATCGCTCGCGCCTTCTCCCCTGCAGGAAGCGCTCGCGCGCATGGCGGCCCGGCATCGGCGCAATCGCTGAATAACGCAATCGCTAAGCAATAGACGAAAAAAACGGCCCCGAAGGGCCGTTGTTCCATCTGGCTTGCCTGTGCGCTACAACTCGGGCGTCAGGCGAAAGCCGTTTGCGTTTCGTACGCGAAGCCGCGCGGCGCTTTCTGCGTGTCTTCAAAGGTGACGACTTCGTACGCGTCTTCGTGCGCGAGCAGTTCGCGCAGCAGCGCGTTGTTCAGGCCGTGGCCCGACTTGTACGCGGTGTACGACGCCAGCAGCGGGTGGCCGACCACATACAGGTCGCCGATCGCGTCGAGCATCTTGTGCTTGACGAACTCGTCGTCGTAACGCAGCCCGTCGTTGTTCAGGATGCGGTACTCGTCGAGCACGATCGCGTTGTCCATGCTGCCGCCGCGAGCGAGGCCCAGTTCGCGCATCATTTCCACTTCATGCGCGAAGCCGAACGTGCGGGCACGCGCGATTTCGCGCACATACGACGTGTTGGCGAAATCGACTTCGAGCGCCTGGCCGGTTTTGTCCACGGCCGGATGGCGGAAGTCGATCGTGAACTTGAGCTTGAAGCCGAAGTACGGATCGAGACGCGCGAACTTGTCGCCGTCGCGAATTTCGACCGGCTTCGTGACCTTGATGAATTTCTTCGCCGCGTTCTGCTCTTCGATACCGGCCGACTGGATCAGGAACACGAACGAACCCGCGCTGCCGTCCATGATCGGGATTTCCTCGGCGGTGACGTCGACGTAAAGGTTGTCGATGCCGAGACCGGCGCAGGCGGACATCAGATGCTCGACCGTCGACACGCGCGCGCCGTCTTTCTGCAACACGGAGGCGAGACGCGTATCGCCAATCGCCATCGCCGACGCAGGAATGTCCACCGGCGTGGGCAAATCCACGCGCGAAAACACGATGCCAGTGTCCGGCGCCGCCGGACGGAGCGTCAGGTCGACTTTGCGGCCGGAGTGCAGGCCGATGCCGACAGTCTTGACGATCGATTTGATTGTGCGCTGCTTCAACATGGTGATCTTCTACTCGATTGAAAATCCCAATCGGGACTTTTTATTTCATAGCGCGAAGTATACTCCAATCCCCAGACAAGCGTCTTTGCAGGGAACGTATCAATCTGTTTCGCTGCATTACCCCTTAGGCACCGCGAGGGGAAGCAGGACGGGCCGATGCCCCGGAACGGAGGCGTTTCCGGTCATCGGCCCGCGTAACGGCCTGTCACAAAAGCGTCGCAATCACCGTTGCCGAAACCTCACGCGACATCAGCGCGCAGGCCCGCGGCGAAGGTGCGACGCCAGCAACTAGCTCAACGTAGCGAGAATACTCGCCGCATCGCTGACTTCGAATTTGCCGGCAGCTTCGACGTTCAGCGTCTTGACCACGCCGTCGTCGACCACCATCGCGTAGCGCAGGGAACGGATTCCCATGCCACGCGCCGACAGATCCTGCTCCAGACCGAGCGCCCGCGTGAAAGCCGCACTGCCGTCCGCCATCATGCGCACCTTGCCCGAGGTGTGCTGATCGCGTCCCCACGCGCCCATCACAAACGCGTCGTTGACGGACACGCACCAGATCTCGTCGATGCCGGCAGCGCGCAACTGCTCGGCGTGCTCGACATAACCCGGTACATGTTTGGCCGAACAGGTCGGCGTGAACGCGCCGGGCAATCCGAAGATCACCACGCGCTTGCCCGCCGTCTGCCCGCGCACGTCGAAACTGTTCGGTCCGATCGTGCAGCCCGCCCGCTCGTCTTCGACAAACTCGAAGAGCGTCGCGTCGGGTAGCTTGTCACCTGCCTTGATCATGCTCAGTCCTTTGCATCGATGCGAAGCACGCTCGCACGTCGTCGTGTCGCAGTGAAATCCAGCGTCAGCCCAACTACACAACTACAGGCTGCGCCGCCCGGCGGCAGTCGCCTGGTCCGTTTCGCGAATCCGCAGAGGGCAGTCGCCCCTGCCGCGAATCAGACGATACGCGACCTCTTTGCCGTTCACCCGCCACGCTCGTGCATTCGTCCGCCAGCGCTGCACCGCAATACAACCCGCAGCGCGGCAACGAAAGCCTGCCCGCGCGCTCAGTCCGCCTGCTTGCGCAGGAACGCCGGAATGTCGTACGTGTCGACGCCCTTTTCCTGCAGCGCCTGCACGTGCGAGGCCGCGGTGTCGCGCGAGGTGCGCCACACTGCCGGCGTATCCAGCGCGCCGTAGTCGGCCGTGCTCGCGTGACCCGCCGCCGGTGCGTAGGCAGCATGCTGCATCGCGCCGACCGGCTGGTTGTCGGTGCCGGTGCGCAGCAGCGTCATCGGTGCCGATTGCTGCTTCTTCGCCGCGCGGCCGAGGCCCGTTGCGACGACCGTCACGCGCAGCGCGTCGCCCATCGCATCGTCGTACACCGCGCCGAAGATCACCGTGGCATCTTCCGCGGCATAGCTCTTGATCGTGTTCATCACTTCGCGCGTTTCCGACAGACGCAGCGAACGGCTCGACGTGATGTTGACCAGCACGCCGCGCGCGCCCGACAGATCGACGCCTTCCAGCAGCGGGCTCGCGACGGCCTGTTCGGCCGCGAGGCGCGCGCGATCGACGCCGGCAACCGTCGCCGTGCCCATCATCGCCTTGCCCTGCTCGCCCATCACGGTCTTCACGTCTTCGAAGTCGACGTTCACGAGACCGTCGACGTTGATGATTTCCGCAATGCCCGCCACCGCGTTGTTCAGAACGTCGTCAGCGCACTGGAAGCACTTGTCCATCTCGGCGTCATCGCCCATCACCTCGAACAGCTTGTCGTTCAGCACGACGATCAGCGAGTCGACGTGATCCTCCAGTTGCTGCGAACCGGCTTCCGCGACGCGCATGCGCTTGCCGCCTTCGAATTCGAACGGCTTGCTGACCACACCGACGGTCAGAATGCCCATCTCCTTCGCGATCTGCGCCACGACCGGTGCCGCGCCCGTGCCGGTGCCGCCGCCCATGCCAGCGGTGATGAACACCATGTGCGCGCCGCGCAGTGCGTCGGCGATGCGCTCGCGGGCTTCTTCAGCGGCGGCGCGGCCCATTTCCGGCTTCGCGCCCGCGCCCAGACCCGTGTTGCCGAGCTGGATCACCGCGGTGGCACGCGAACGCGACAGTGCCTGCGCGTCCGTGTTCATCACGATGAAGTCGACGCCTTGCACGCCTTTGTTGATCATGTGCTGAACGGCATTGCCGCCAGCGCCACCGACTCCGACGACCTTGATGATGGTGCCGTTCGTTTCGGTTTCCAGCATCTGGAATTCCATGTTGCCTCCGTCAAGATAAAAAAGTACCGCCACTCGGCGTTATCCGGCAGGAGATCGGGCAACCCCCTGTCGCGCGCCAGCCGCCGGCACCAGCGCGAATTTCTCGAAACCTGTAATCAGAAGTTGCCGAGGAACCAGTCCTTCATGCGCGAGAACACCTGCCCCATCGACCCCGACTGCACCGCAACCTTGCGCCCGCGCATGCGCTGCGAGCGGCCTTCGACGAGCAGGCCCATCGCCGTCGAGTAGCGCGGATTGCGCACCACGTCGGCGAGACCGCCCGCGTATTCCGGCACGCCGATGCGCACCGGCTTCAGGAAAATGTCCTCGCCGAGCTCGACCATGCCGATCATCATCGACGCGCCGCCCGTCAGCACCACGCCGGAGCTCAGCAGTTCTTCGTAACCCGACTCGCGCACGACCTGCTGCACGAGCGAAAACAGTTCTTCGACGCGCGGCTCGACCACGGCCGCGAGCGCCTGGCGCGACAGCGTGCGCGGACCGCGCTCGCCGAGACCCGGCACTTCGATCATCTCGTCCGGATCGGCGAGCGCCTGCTTGGCGATGCCGTAGTCGACCTTGATGTCTTCGGCGTCCGGCGTCGGCGTGCGCAGCGCCATCGCGATGTCGCTCGTGATCTGGTCGCCGGCGATCGGAATCACGGCCGTGTGGCGAATCGCGCCTTCGCTGAAGATCGCGATGTCGGTCGTGCCGCCGCCGATGTCGACGAGCACCACGCCCAGTTCCTTTTCGTCTTCCGTCAGCACCGCGAGCGACGACGCGAGCGGCTGCAGGATCAGGTCGTTCACTTCGAGGCCGCAGCGGCGCACGCATTTGACGATGTTCTGCGCCGCGCTCACGGCGCCGGTAACGATATGCACCTTCACTTCGAGGCGGATGCCGCTCATGCCGATCGGCTCGCGCACGTCTTCCTGACCGTCGATGATGAATTCCTGCGTGAGGATATGCAGCACCTGCTGGTCGGTCGGAATGTTGATCGCCTTGGCGGTTTCGATCACGCGCGCGACGTCGGCCTGCGTGACTTCCTTCTCCTTGATCGCGACCATGCCGCTCGAATTGAAGCTGCGAATATGGCTGCCGGCGATGCCGGTGAACACGTTCGTGATCTTGCAGTCGGCCATCAGCTCGGCTTCCTCGAGCGCGCGCTGGATCGACTGCACGGTGGCTTCGATGTTCACCACCACGCCTTTCTTGAGCCCCTTCGATTCGCTCTGGCCGAGACCGATCACCTCGTAGTGGCCCTCGCCCTTCAACTCGGCGACGATGGCCACGACCTTCGACGTCCCGATGTCGAGGGCGACCAGCAGATCCTTATAGTCTTTACTCATAGCGTGCTCATTGCGTGTGATGTCCGTTTACTTCTTGCCCTTGTCGGGTTCGCTGATGAAGCGCATGCCAGCGGCACGAATCGCGAAACCGTTCGGATAGCGCAAGTCCGCATACTCGATATCCTTTCCCCAACGTTGCGTGACCGCGTTCCATGCCGCGGTCAGACGCCTGCTGCGATCGGCGAGCGTGTCCTGATTGCGTTCGCGCCCCAGCTCCACCTGCGTGCCGTTCGAGAGCTTCACCGTCCACGCGTAGCGCGGCGACAGCGTTACTTCCTCGGGCGTCGCATTGAGCGGCGCGAACCACTTCTGGAAGTCGTGATAACGCGCGACGACTTCCTTTGCCGTACCGTCCGGGCCGTCGAACGCGGGCAGATCCTCGTCGAGCTCGCCCTGGTTCGCCGTGAACAGCTCGCCGTCGACGCTCACGAGCTGATCGCTGCCCCACGTCCCAAGCGGCTTGTACTCCTCCAGCGTGACAGCCAGTGCATTCGGCCAGACGCGCCGCACGCTCGCGTGGCGCACCCACGGCATCTGCTCGAAGGCCTGCCGCGCGACATCGAGATCGACGGTGAAGAAGTTGCCCTTCAACTTGCCGACCACGCCGGCGCGCACCGTCGGCGAATTGATATGCTCGGTGTCGCCGTCGATCTGGATTTCGCGCAACGCGAAATTCGGGCGCTGGATCAGCCAGTAACCGCCCGCCGCCAGCAGCAGGAGCACCAGCAACGCATGCAAGGCATTGCTGGCGAGATTGAGCTGGCGAACGTTGTTCCACATGGTGTTGCTTGCGATTGCCTTGATTAGTCGTTCAATGTCAGCGCCAATACGCCGACCACCAGGTCCTGATAACTGATGCCGACCGCGCGCGCCGCTTTCGGCGGCAGCGAGTGATCGGTCATGCCGGGCGCCGTGTTCACTTCGAGGAAATACGGCTGGCCTTCGCCGTCGAGCATGAAGTCGGCGCGGCCCCAGTCGGTGCAGCCGAGCACGTCGAACGCGCGGCGCGCGAGCTGCTTCAGGCGCGTTTCCTCGTCGGCGGGCAGGCCGCACGGAATCAGGTACTGCGTGTCGTTGGCGATGTACTTCGCGTGGTAGTCGTAGAACTCGCCGGCCGGCACGATGCGGATCACCGGCAGGTCCAGATTGCCGGCGATGCACGCGGTGTATTCGCCGCCGCCCTCGATGCTCTTCTCGACCACCACGATACGGTCGTGCTTGACGGCTTCGAGCAGCGCGGCCGGCAGCGCGTCCGCGCTCTTCACCTTGATGACGGCGACGCTCGACCCTTCGCTGGCCGGCTTCACGAACAGCGGCAGACCGAGCTTCGCGACGATCTCTTTGGAGCGCGCTGCGTAGTCGTCGCCGCGCAGCACCGCTTCGAACGGCGGCGTCGGAATACCGAGCTGCTGCCACACGAGCTTGGTGCGGAACTTGTCGAGACCGAGCGCCGAGCCGAGCACGCCGCTACCGGTGTACTTGATGCCGTAGAAATCGAGCGCGCCCTGAATCTGGCCGTTCTCGCCGTAACCGCCATGCAGCGCGTTGAACGCGCGCACGAAACCCTCTTCCTTCAACGCGGACAGCGGACGCTCGGCCGGGTCGAACGGATGCGCGTCGATGCCCGCGTCGCGCAGGCCTTGCAACACCAGCCGCCCGGAATTGAGCGACACCTCGCGCTCGGCGGAATCTCCACCGAGCAGCACGGCCACCTTGCCGAATTGTTTAGCGAGTTGATCGGATTTGATGCTGCTCATCTCACACCTTCTGTTCCTGAGCGAGGCGACCCGGCACACCGCCGATCGAACCCGCGCCCATCGTAATCACCACATCGCCGTCGCGCACCACGGTGGAGAGCGCGTCCGGCACTTCATCGACCGTATCGACGAACACCGGCTCGACCTTGCCCGCGACGCGCAGCGCGCGCGCGAGCGCGCGGCCGTCCGCGGCGACGATCGGCGCTTCGCCGGCCGCGTAGACCTCGGTCAGCACGAGCGCGTCGACAGTCGACAGCACCTTCACGAAATCCTCGAAGCAGTCGCGCGTGCGCGTGAAGCGGTGCGGCTGGAATGCCAGCACGAGACGCCGGCCCGGAAACGCGCCGCGCGCCGCTGCCACCGTGGCCGCCATTTCGACCGGGTGATGACCGTAGTCGTCCACCAGCGTGTAGGCGCCGGCGGCCTCGCCGTTGCTCATAACCGGCACTTCGCCGTAGCGCTGGAAGCGCCGGCCGACGCCGTTGAAATCCGCAAGCGCTCGCTGGATATCGGCATCTTTCACTTCAAGTTCAGTCGCAATCGCGATCGCGGCCAGCGCGTTCTGTACGTTGTGCTCGCCCGGCAGATTCAACGTGATGTCGAGCGGCGCCGCGTCTTCGCGCATCGCGGTGAAATGCATGCGGCCTTCGCGCGCCTCGACGTTGACCGCGCGCACCTGCGCGTCGGCCGCGAAGCCGTAGCGGATGATCGGCTTCGACACGAACGGCAGAATCTCCTTCACGTTCGGATCGTCGACGCACAGCACCGCGATGCCGTAGAACGGCAGACGGTGCGTGAATTCGATGAACGCCTGCTTCAGACGCGCGAAGTCGTGACCATAGGTATCCATATGATCGGCGTCGATGTTCGTAATGACTTCGATCACCGGGAACAGGTTCAGGAACGACGCGTCCGATTCGTCGGCCTCGGCAACGATGAAGTCGCCGGTGCCCAGGCGCGCATTCGCGCCCGCGCTGATCAGCCGCCCGCCGATCACGAAGGTCGGATCGAGCCCGCCCGCCGCGAGCACGCTCGCGACGAGCGAGGTGGTCGTGGTCTTGCCGTGCGTGCCGGCAATCGCGATGCCCTGCTTCAGGCGCATCAGCTCCGCGAGCATCACCGCGCGCGGCACGATCGGAATGCGGCGATGACGCGCTTCGAGTACTTCGGGGTTGTCGCTGCGCACCGCGGTCGATACGACCACCGCGTTCGCCCCCTCGATGTTCTCCGCCGCATGGCCGATCGAAATGCGCGCGCCGAGCGCGGCGAGACGTTCGGTGACCGCGTTGCCCGACAGGTCCGAGCCGCTCACCTGATAGCCGAGATTGACGAGCACCTCGGCGATGCCGCTCATGCCGACGCCGCCGATGCCGACGAAATGAATATGTTTGACGATGTGTTTCATTGCTTTCCTTCAGGGCTCATGCCCGCCGTCGAACCCGCACCCGCCACCGTCGCGCAGATCTGCGCGACCTGTTCGGTGGCATCCGGTTTCGCGAGCGAGCGCGAACGCTCCGCCATCTCCGCGAGACTTTCGCGTGTCCGGCTGCGCAACCAGTCGGCGAGCTTTTGCGCCGACAGATCGCGTTGTTGCACGACCAGCGCCGCGCCGTTGTCGGCGAGAAACGCTGCGTTGGTGGTCTGGTGATCGTCCACCGCATACGGGAACGGCACGAAGAACGCCGCGACGCCGACCGCCGCAATCTCCGACACCGTCATCGCGCCCGAGCGACAGATCACCAGATCGGCCGCTTCGTAGGCGCTCGTCATGTCGTCGATGAACGGCACGAGCGAGACGTCGGCACCCGCCTGCAAGCCGGCTGCCGCGTAGTTCTCGCGCAGCGCGTCGATATGCCTGGCCCCCGCCTGATGCACGATGCGCGGGCGCTCGTTGGCGCCCAGCAGCGCAACCGCGCGCGGCACCACTTCGTTCAACGCCGCCGCGCCGAGACTGCCGCCCACCACCAGCACGTTCAGCGGACCGCTGCGTTGCGCGTAGCGAGCTTTGGGTGCATTCGCGCGCGCAAGTTCCTCACGGATCGGATTGCCGGTCCATTCGCCGTGCGGCAGCGCATTCGGGAACGCGACGAGCACGCGTTTCGCGAGCTTCGCGAGCACCTTGTTCGCGAGACCCGCAATCGAATTCTGTTCGTGCAGCACGAGCGGCCGGCCACTCAGCGCGGTCATGAGACCGGCCGGAAACGTGATGTAGCCGCCCATGCCGAGCACGACATCGGGCTTCACGCGACGCAGCACGGAGAAGCTCTGCGTGCAGGCGCTCAGCAGGTTCACCGGCAGCATCAGCTTGGTCTTCAAACCCTTGCCTCGCACGCCGCCGAAACGCACGTACTCCATCGGAATGCCGTGCTTCGGCACGAGCGTCGCTTCCATGCCCGCCGGGTTGCCGAGCCACACGACTTTCCAGCCCCACGCCTGCATCCGGTGCGCGACCGCGAGCCCCGGGAACACGTGTCCCCCGGTGCCGCCGGCCATCACCATCAGCGTGCGTTGTGGCAGAGCCGTCATACTTTGCCCCCGCGCATCAGCACCCGGTTCTCGTAATCCACCCGCATCAGGACAGCGATAGCGACGCAGTTCAGCAGAATGCCCGAACCGCCGTAACTGACGAGCGGCAACGTGAGCCCCTTGGTCGGCAGAAGCCCGAGGTTCACGCCCATGTTGATGAAGGTCTGCGCGCCGAACCAGAGGCCGATGCCCTTGGCGACGAGACCCGCGAACGTGCGGTCGAGCGCGAGCGCCTGACGGCCGATCTCGAACGAGCGGCGCACGATCCAGTAGAACATCAGGATCACGACCAGCACGCCGACGAAACCGAGTTCCTCGCCGATCACCGCGAGAATGAAGTCGGTATGCGCTTCCGGCAGATAGTTGAGCTTCTCGACGCTGCCGCCGAGGCCCACGCCGAACCACTCGCCGCGGCCGAACGCGATCAGCGAGTGCGTCAGCTGATAGGCCTTGCCCTGCGCGTAGCGGTCGTCCCACGGATCGAGGTAGGCGAAAATCCGCTCGCGACGCCACGGCGACGCCCACACGAGCAGACTGAAGGTGCCCACCGCGGTCGCGACGAGACCGCCGAACAGCTTGCCGTTCACGCCGCCGAGGAACAGCACGCCCATCGCGATCGCCGCGATCACCATGAACGCGCCCATGTCCGGTTCGAGCAGCAGCAGCGCGCCGACAAGACCGACCGCGACCGCCATCGGCAGAAAGCCCTTGGCGAAGCTGTGCATGTACTCCTGCTTGCGCACCGTGTAGTTCGCTGCGTAGATCGTCACCGCGAGCTTCATGATTTCCGACGGCTGCATGTTCGTGATGCCGAGCGGAATCCAGCGGCGCGCGCCGTTCACGCCCTTGCCGATGTGCGGAATCAGCACGATCACGAGCGCAGCGAGCGAGATCAGGAAGAGCTTCGGCGCGTACTTGTCCCACGTCGAAATCGGAATGCGGAACGACACGACGCCGACCACGGCGCCCATCACGACGAAGATGACCTGGCGCACGAGGAACGCATAGTCGTGATACGAGGCGTACTTCGGCGAGTCGGGCATTGCGATCGACGCCGAATACACCATCACGATGCCGAGCCCGAGCAATGCGACCACGACCCACAGCAGCGAGTGGTCGTAGTCGAGCATGCGCGAGCGCAGCGGACGCACGCCGTTGACCGCGCTCGCGAGACCGCTGCCGCCCGTGCGGCCAGCGGCGCGCGCCGGGCCGGCGCTACTGCCGGCTGCTTCGCGCGAGCCGAAACGTTCCGACCAGCTCATATCATCGTCCCCCGTTCGGCCGCGATGTCTTCCACCGTGCCGCGGAATACCTCGGCCCGATGTGCGTAACTCCTGAACATGTCCAGGCTCGCGCAGGCGGGCGAGAGCAGCACCGCGTCGCCAGGCTGAGCGAGCGCGGCGGCAGCGCGCGTCGCTTCTTCGAGCGTCGCGTGATCCGTCATTGCGACGCCGCTGTGCTCAAGCGCCGCGCGAATCTGCGGCGCGTCGCGGCCGATCAGCATCACCGCGCGACACCAGCGCATGACCGGCTCGGCGAGCGGTTCGAACGCCTGGCCCTTGCCGTCGCCGCCGGCGATCAGCACGATGCGCTGCGCGAGACCGTCGAGCGCGGCGACCGTCGCGCCGACGTTGGTGCCCTTGCTGTCGTCCACGTAGTCGATGCCGTCGATCGACGCGATCAGTTCCACCCGATGCGGCTCGCCGCGATATTCGCGCAAGCCATGCAGCAACGGCGCGCCGGGCAGGCCGATCGCGCGCGCGAGCGCATACGCGGCCAACGCGTTCGCGGCGTTGTGCAAGCCGCGGATGCGCAATGCGTCGGCGGGCATCAGGCGCTTCAGCGCGATGTCCGGCGTGGCGGCCGCTTCGTTCTTGCGGCGGCGCTTCGGTGTCGGTTCGTCGCTCGCGTCGCGATCGTGCGCCTCGACGAGCCACACCATGCCGTTATCGCGCAGCAGACCATAATCGCCGTCGTTCTGCGGTTCGGCCACGCCGAACGTGATCACTTCGGCTTCACCGCTCGCGGACGCGAGCGACATCACGCGCGCGTCGTCGCGATTCAGCACGCGCACGGTCTGTGTACCGAAGATGCGACCCTTCGCCGCCGCGTACGCATCGAGCCCGCCGTGCCAGTCGAGGTGATCCTGCGTGATGTTGAGCACGGCCGCCGCATCGGGCGCAAACGTATGCGAGGTTTCCAGCTGGAAGCTCGACAGTTCGAGCACCCACACGTCGGGCAGCGCGGTCTGGTCGATCGCTTCGGAGAGCTTGTCGAGCAGCGACGGGCTGATGTTGCCGGCCACCGCGACCTTCCTGCCCGCGCGTTCGCACAGCAGGCCGGTCAGGCTCGTCGTCGTGGTCTTGCCGTTCGTGCCGGTAATCGCGATCACCTTCGGCGCGTAGCCCGATTCGCCGAGCGTGCGCAAGGCCTGCGAGAACAGTTCGAGCTCGCCCCACACCGGAATGCCCTGCTCGCGCGCCGCCGCGATCAGCGGCAGCAGATCGGCGGCGAGCGGCGACAGCCCCGGGCTGATCGCGACCAGTTCGACGCCGTCGAGCAGCGCCGGCACAAACGGACCGCCGACGAAATCGGCATCGACGCCATGCGCTTCGAGCGCGGACAGGTTCGGCGGCACCTCGCGCGTATCGGCCACCCGCAGCCGACAACCGTGCCTGGCGCACCAGCGCGCCATCGCGAGACCGGATTCACCCAGTCCCAGCACGAGCACCCTCGGCTTTTGCCGATCCCGAAACTTCTCGCCGAACATCGCCTGCTTCCTTAAATACCGCTGCTTAACGCAATTTGAGAGTGGACAAACCGAACAGGCACAACATCAACGTGATGATCCAGAAACGCACGACCACCTGCGTTTCCTTCCAGCCCGACAATTCGAAATGGTGATGCAGCGGCGCCATCCTGAAGAGGCGCCGCCCTTCGCCGTAGCGGCGCTTGGTGTATTTGAACCACGTGACCTGCAACATCACCGACAGCGTTTCCGCGACGAAAATGCCGCCCATGATGAAGAGCACGATTTCCTGGCGCACGATCACCGCGACCGTGCCGAGCGCGCCGCCGAGCGCGAGCGCGCCGACGTCGCCCATGAACATCTGCGCCGGGTGCGTGTTGAACCACAGGAACGCGAGGCCCGCGCCGCCCATCGCCGAGCAGAAGATCAGCAATTCGCCCGCGCCGGCAATGTGCGGGAACAGCAGGTACTTCGAATAGACCGAGCTGCCCATCACGTACGCGAACACGCCGAGCGACGCGCCCACCAGCACGACCGGCATGATGACGAGGCCGTCGAGGCCGTCGGTCAGATTCACGGCATTGCTCGCGCCGACGATCACGAGATACGTCAGCACGATGAAGCCCCACACGCCGAGCGGATAGCTGATCGACTTGAAGAACGGCAGCATCAGGTCGGCGCGCGCGGGCAAGCCCATCGACAGGCCGCTGCGCACCCACGCCATGAACAGGTCGAACACGCGCACGTTGCTCGCCTCGGACACGCTGAACGCGAGATAGACCGCCGCGAACAGACCGATCACCGACTGCCAGAAATACTTCTCGCGCGAGGACATGCCGCGCGGGTCCTTGTAGACGACCTTGCGGTAATCGTCGACCCAGCCGATCACGCCGAAGCCGAACGTGACGAGCATCACGATCCAGATGAAGCGGTTGGTCAGGTCGGCCCACAGCAGCGTGGCCACGGCGATGCCGAGCAGGATCAGCACGCCGCCCATCGTCGGCGTGCCGGATTTGACGAGGTGCGTTTGCGGACCGTCCTTGCGCACGGCCTGGCCGACCTTCATCGCGGTCAGCTTGCGAATTACCGCCGGGCCGCAGACGAGCCCGATCGACAGCGCGGTGATGGTCGCCATCACCGCGCGAAACGTCAGATAACTGAACACGCGCAAGAAGCTTGCGTCATTCTGCAGCCATTGCGCCAGCGCCAGTAGCATGCCGGGTTCCTTCTATTTCAATGTGCCGCGGGCGTCGTGCCCGCGGCGTTGGGTTGTGGACTCGTCACGGCGTCCACCACGCGCTCCATCTGCATGAAGCGCGAGCCTTTCACGAGAAGCGTTGCGGCCGCGCCGAAGCCGGCCTGCTGCAATTGCGCGACCAGCGCGCCGACATCGGCGAGGTGGTGCGCGCCCGCGCCGTATGCGGTGCAGGCGTCGCGCGAGGCGTCGCCCATTGCATACAGCGCGTCGATACCGCGCTCTTTCGCATACGCGCCGATTTCGCGATGAAACGCCGGGCCGTTGTCGCCGACTTCGCCCATGTCGCCCATCACGAGCACGCGCGGCGCGGCGCGCGACGCGAGCACGTCGATCGCGGCGCGCATCGAATCGGGATTCGCGTTGTAGGTGTCGTCGATCACCGTGGCGCCCGCGAGCGTGCCGAGCGCGGCCTGCTTCACTTGCAGACGCCCCTTCACCGCGCCGAACGATTCGAGACCGCGCCGAATCGCGTCGAGCGACACGCCCGCGGCGAGCGCCGCCGAAGTCGCCGCGAGCGCGTTGTGCGCGTTGTGATCGCCGAGCACCTGCAGCGTGACGTCGAGGTGGCCTTGCGGCGTGTCGATGCTCAGGCGCTGGCCGTCGAAGCGGCCCGTCACCGCGGCTTCGGTCGTGCGCTCCGCGCTGTTCAGCGCGAAATCGAGCATGCGGTTGCCGGTCGCGGCCACGCGCCAGATGCTCGCGTAGGCGTCGTCGGCGGGGAACACGGCCGTGCCTTCGGGCGCCAGCGCGTGAATCACGCTCGCGTGTTCGAGCGCGACCGCTTCGACGGTCGCCATGAATTCCTGATGCTCGCGCTGCGCGTTGTTGACGACGGCAACCGTCGGCTCGGCGATCTTCGCGAGCAGTTCGGTTTCGCCCGGATGATTCATGCCGAGCTCGACCACCGCGAGCTGATGCGCGGCGTGCAGACGGAACAGCGTGAGCGGCAGACCGATGTCGTTGTTGAAATTGCCGGCGGTGGCAAGACGCGCATCCGCGCCGACCGCGGCCGCGAAAATCGACGCGATCATTTCCTTGACCGTGGTCTTGCCGTTGCTGCCCGTGACCGCGACGAGCGGCATGCCGAACTGGCGGCGCCAGCCGCGCGCGAGCGCGCCGAGCGCGGCGCGCGTCTCGGCGACGCGGATCGCGGGCACGCTCCAGTTCTCCGGCGTGCGCGTAACGAGCACGGCCGCGACGTTGCGCTCGGCGACTTGCGGCAGGAAGTCGTGCGCGTCGAAACGGTCGCCCTTGATCGCGACGAACAGGTCGCCGGGGCCGGCACTGCGGCTGTCGGTCGAGACGCGCTCGAAACGCACGCCGGCGTCGCCCGACACGGTGGCGCCCGGAATCAGCGCGGCGGCTTCGTGCAGCGAGAACATGCTCATTCGCCACCTCCGCGTGCGTGCGTCGCGCGCGCGGCAAGCGCGAGGCGGGCGTGGTCCTGATCGGAGAATGCGCGTTTCTTGCCCATGATTTCCTGGGTGGCTTCGTGTCCCTTACCGGCCAGCACGACGACGTCGTCGCGCGCGGCGCCGCGGATCGCCTGCAGGATCGCGCTCGCGCGGTCTTCGATGCGGCGCGCCCGCGACGCGTCCCGCATGCCCGCGACGATCTGCTCGATGATCGACTGCGGATCTTCGCTGCGCGGGTTGTCGCTCGTAACGACAACGCTGTCGGCGAGCTTTTCGGCGATCGCGCCCATCAGCGGACGCTTGGTTGCATCGCGGTCGCCGCCGCAGCCGAACATGCAGACGAGTTCGCCGCCGCGCGCGGCCGCGATCGGGCGCAGCGCGGCGAGCGTCTTTTCGAGCGCGTCGGGCGTATGCGCGTAATCGACCACGACGAGCGGCTCGTCGTTTTGCAGACGGCCGCCAAGGCGCTGCATGCGGCCGTTCACCGATTCGAGCTTCGCGAGTTCGGCAAGCGCCGCGTCGAACGGCACGTCCGCGGCGAGCAGCGTGCCGAGCACCGCAAGCAGATTGCTCACGTTGAACGCGCCGAGCGTTTGCACGTCGACTTCGGCGCTGCCCCAGTCCGAGGTAGTCAGATGAAACGCCGTGCCGGTGGTCGTGGCACGCACGTTCGAGGCGACGAGCCACGCGTCGGCTTGCGGCGCATCCTTGGCGTCGACGCTGCCTTGCCCGGCTTCGATGCCGTACGCGATGGTGCGCGCATGGCCGCGCGTGGCCGCGAGCAAACGGCGGCCGGCGGCATCGTCGCGATTGATCACGGCTGCCTGCAGTTCGGGCCAGGCAAACAGGCGTGCCTTCGCCGCCTCGTAGGCGTCGAACGTACCGTGATAGTCGAGATGATCCTGCGTGAGATTCGTGAATACGGCGATGTCGAATGCAGTGCCGTTCACGCGCCCCTGATGCAGCGCATGCGACGACACTTCCATCGCGATCGCCTGCGCGCCCGCGTCGCGCAGTTGCGCGAGACTGCGTTGCAGTTGCGGCGCGTCGGGCGTCGTGAAGCCGGTGTGCACGAGCTGGCCGGGGAAACCGGTACCGAGCGTGCCGACGATCGCGCAGCGCGTGCCGAGCGCACTGAGCGCCGTGGCGATCCACTGGCTGCACGAAGTCTTGCCGTTCGTGCCCGTAATGCCGACCGCGAGCATCGCATCGCTCGGCTCGCCGTACCATGCGCTCGCGATCGAGCCGGCCAGTTCGTTCAGCGCCGGCACCGCGTGCGCGACCGACGCATCGAGCGCGCCAGCGAAACCTTCGGGCTGCACGAGCACGGCTGTCGCGCCGCGTTCGAGCGCCGCGTCGATGAACGGACGGTTGTCCGCGCCGTCGACCGCGTAGGCGAAGAACGCGTCGCCGGCCGCGAGCGAGCGCGTGTCGGCATGCAATTGCGCGCCTGGCCGCACGTGCTCGTGCAGCCAGGCGAGGGCGTCGGCGATCTGCCGGTGCGCTGGATGTTGCTCGCGCAGCACGCTCATCGCTCGACTCCGGGACGATTTTTCGCGTTGGCGGAAATGGTCATCTTTTTCACGCCGGGACTCGTGGACAGCTTCTTCACCGTGGCTTGCGTCGCCGGCGCACCGGGCGCGGGCGGAGCCGAGTCGTCGGTCACGACCATCTGCTTGACGGGCATGTCGGGCGGCACGTTGAGCGCGCGCAGCGTGTCGCCGACGATGCCCGAGAACACCGGCCCCGACACCTGGCCGCCGAAGTGGCTGCCCGCGGTCGGTTCGTCGACCGACACGGCGACGACGATGCGCGGATTCGGCATCGGCGCCATGCCGACGAACGACGCGCGGTATTTGGAGTGGTCGTAGCCGTGCGGACCGTGCTTGTACGCGGTACCGCTCTTGCCGCCGACGCGATAGCCGGGCACCGCCGCATCCGGCGACGTACCCTGCGCCGACACGACGGATTCGAGCATCGTGCGTACTTCGCGCGAGGTGGTCGGCGAGAAGATCTGCGGACCGGTGGCCGGCTGGTCACCCGGCGTGTGGAAAATCGTCACCGGCATGAGCTGGCCGTCGTGCGCGATCGCGGTGTACGCGCGGCCGAGCTGGAACAGCGACACCGACAGGCCGTAGCCGTACGACATGGTCGCCTGCTCGATGCGGCGCCAGCTCTTCCACGGACGCAGACGGCCCGCCGCCGCGCCGGGGAAACCGACCTTCGGCGCCTGGCCGAGACCGATGCTGGTGTACATGTTCCACATCTCTTCGGGCCGCAGCTGCATCGCGATCTTGGTCGCGCCGATGTTGCTCGACTTCTGGATCACGCCGCCGACCGTCAGCACGCCGAAGCCGGCGTCGTCGGTGATCGGCGCGCCATCGAGTACGAAGTGGCCGTTGCCCGTATCAACCAGTGTAGTCGGCGTCACGCGGTGCAGATCGAGCGCGAGCGAAATCGTGAACGGCTTCATGATCGAGCCCGGCTCGAACGTGTCGGTCAGGATGCGGTTGCGCAGCTGGTCGCCGGTCAGGTGCGAGCGGTCGTTCGGGTTGTAGGTCGGGTAATTGACGAGCGCAAGCACTTCGCCCGTGCGCACGTCGATCACCATCGCCGCGCCGGCCTTCGCCTTGAATTTCTCGACGGCCGCTTTCAGGTTCGTATACGCGATGTACTGGATCTTGCTGTCGATCGACAGGTCCACGTCCTGGCCGTTGTGCGGCACGACCTGCTCGTCCACGTCCTCGATCACGTGGCCCATGCGGTCCTTGATGACGCGGCGGCTGCCCGACATGCCGGCGAGCAGCTTCTGGTCGCCGAGTTCGACGCCTTCCTGGCCCTCGTCCTCGACGTTCGTGAAGCCGATCAGGTGGGCGGTAATCTCGCCTTCCGGATAGAAGCGCTTGTATTCCTCGCGCGAGTAGATGCCGGGGATGTCGAGCGCGGCGACTTTCGTGGCGACGTCGAGCGGCACCTGGCGCTTCACGTAGACGAAATTCTTGTCTTCCGACAGTTTCGTGCGCAGCTCCTTCGTCGTCATGCCGAGCAGACGCCCGAGCGAGTCGAGCTTGTCGGCGCCGAGATCGTCCGGCACCGCGTCGGGAATCGCCCAGATCGCGCGCACGGGCAGACTCGTGGCAAGCACGAGACCGTTGCGGTCGAGAATCTTGCCGCGCGTGGCCGGCAATTCGATGCGGCGTTGATAGCGGATTTCGCCCTGCTTCAGATAGAACGCGTTGCCCGGTCCCTGAATCCAGAACGCGCGCCCGGCGAGCGCGACGAACGCCATGAACAGCATGAACACGACGAGCTTCGAGCGCCACATCGGCAGGCGCACCGACAGGATCGGATTGGCGGAAAACGCAACGCTCTTGCGAGCCGACGATTTTTTCATCGCACGCCTCCGCGACGGGTTGCCGCCGGTGCCGAGGCCGGCGCCGAAGTGGGGATCGGCGCGTCGACGGCCTTCGCGGCGCCCGGGTCGAGCGTCAGGTATTGGGTGCGGCCCGTCGTGACCGACTGCATCTTCAGCGAGGCGGTGGCGATCTGCTCGATGCGCGAGGTTTTCGACAGCGCGCTCTGCTGATATTGAAGCTGCGAATAGTCCTGCTGCAGCTGGCGCTCCTGCGATTGGGCGCGCTGCAGCTGGATGAAAATCTGACGCTGCTGATTGGTCGCGTTGACGACCGACAAGGCACAGCCCATCACGATGATCAGCAGGAAAATGTTGAGACGGTTCATGGCGCGATCCGCTCCGCCACGCGCATCACGGCAGAACGGGCGCGCGGGTTGTCGGCGAGCTCGGCGTCGCCCGGGAATACGCGCCCGATGATCTTGAGCGGGGGGCTCGGCAGGTCGACCGCGCGGATCGGCAGGCGGCGGTCGACCGCCGGCGTGCTCGCGTGCGCCTGCATGAATCGCTTGACGATCCGATCCTCGAGCGAATGAAAGCTGATGACCACCAGCCGCCCCCCTTGCTCCAGCAACGACAGTGCTGCTTCTAGAACGACTTGCAACTCCGCAAGCTCTTGATTGACGTGAATCCGTATAGCCTGAAAGGTGCGGGTTGCCGGGTCCTTACCCTTCTCACGGGTTTTGACGACGTTAGCCACGATTTGGGCAAGCTCGCCCGTGCTGACGAGAGGCCCAAGACGGTCGGACTCTGCCCGGCGAGCAACAAGCGCCTTTGCAATCTGAAAAGCAAACCGTTCTTCCCCATAATCTCGTATCACCTCCGTCAATTCCTGCACCGTGGCCCGCGCGAGCCAGTCAGCCGCGGACTCGCCGCGCGTCGGGTCCATCCGCATGTCGAGCGGGCCGTCGGCGCGAAAGCTGAAGCCCCGCTCCGGATCGTCGATTTGCGGCGACGAAATGCCCAGATCCAGCAACACCCCCGACACCCGTCCTACGCCACGCTCCGCCATCGCGGAGCGCAGTGAAGCAAAACTCTCGTGCACGATGCCAAAGCGCGGATCGCCGATCTGCTGCGCCGTCGCAATGGCGAGCGGGTCCTTGTCGAACGCGATCAGCCGCCCCGCGTCGCCCAGGCGCTCCAGCACGAGACGGCTATGCCCGCCGCGGCCGAACGTGCCGTCCACATACGTGCCGTCCGCGCGCGTCACCAGCGCGTCAACCGCTTCGTTCAGCAGCACCGTGCGATGCTGCAACTCGTTTCTCATCGCAGATGCCATATAAATAAGCCGCGATCAGAACGTGAAATCTTTCAACGCGTCGGGCATGCCCTCGGCGATCGCCGCCTGTTCCTTCGCGGCGTAAATCTGTGCGTCCCACAACTCGAAGTGACGGCCCATGCCGAGCAGGGTCACTTCCTTCTCCAGCGAGCCGGCCGTGCGCAACTCCGGCGACACGAGCACACGGCCTGCGCCGTCCATATCCACATCCATTGCATTGCCGAGAAAAATGCGCTTCCACCAGGCTGCGTTCATGGGCAGCTTGTCGACCTTGTCACGGAAGATTTCCCATTCGGGGCGCGGAAAGAGCAACAGGCAGCCGTCCGGGTGCTTGGTGATCGTCACCCGTCCCTCTGCCTGTGTTTGCAGCGCATCCCGATAACGAGAGGGAATCGACATCCGCCCCTTCGCATCGAGCGTCAGCGCCGACGCCCCTTGGAACACTTCGCTCTCCCCTCTTGCAGCGCTATTGCGCCGGCTTCCCGATTCGTAAAAATCTACCCGAAAGTGGTGTTGAGATCACACAAAAATACACTTTCTCACACTGTCTCCCACTTTAGAGGAACGCTAAACACGGGTCAAGGGAGCGGCCCGCTTTTCGAGCGAATTTTGTTTGCTAGAACAAGGACTTAGCGCGACTCCCTCACGTCAGATATAAAACGGAAAACCGTTATAAATGAATGAGCTAGTGAAACTTGTGAAGGTGATACGTGAAAAGTGCGGGGAAACAGCGCGGATTGAAAGAGATCGTTAAGCCGGATCGGGAGGGATAAACAGGCCTTGCGGAGGGCTTACAGGAAGCGGCGGGTGCGACGCCGCCCCGGTTTCGGAAAACGGGTTTCAGCGGCGGTTCGGCTTGACAGTTTTATAGGTAATAGGCCGTGCGCGTCATGACCTTCGACATCGCGCGCATCAGCGCGCGCGCGGGAAACGGCAGTTCGACGCCGCCCGCATCCATCGCGGCCCGGCCGTGCTGCGCTTCGTCGATACGCATCTGCTCGACGATCGCGCGCGATTCGTGATCGGCTGCCGGCAGTTTCTCGAGATGGCTATCGAGATGCAACTCCACCTGACGCTCGGTTTCGGCCATGAAGCCGAGGCTTACGCGATCGCCCATGCGCCCGGCCGCGAAACCGACCGCCAACGCGCCCGCGTACCAAAGAGGATTCAGCAGACTCGGACGCGAGTCGAGCGCCTCGAGACGCTTCGCGGTCCACGCAAGATGGTCTTCTTCCTCGGCGGCGGCGTGCTCGAACATGGCGCGCAATACGGGCGAACGCGTGGTGAGTTTCTGCGCCTGATAAAGCGCCTGTGCGCAGACCTCGCCGACATGGTTCACGCGCATCAAACCGGCCGCGTGCGCGCGCTCCGCTGGCGAGAGTTCGGGTGCCTCGGCCGTCGCCACCGACTCGTGTGGAACCGGTAGCGGACGACCCATCCGCGACACGCCCGTCAGTGAGCGTAAACCCCGATCAAACTCGCCAATCAACTCGTCCAGCCACATAAAACGCTCCCCGATTCAAGCTGCGCCTCATCGCAGCGGAAGGTCCGCGCGACAAGGCTTTGCGACGCAAAACCGGCTGCGCGGAAAGCTCGAATCCGCATGAAATGGGCGACCCATTTCCGATTCTAGACCATGTTGCGTAAACGAAACAGGAGCCGTCCAGGCCCTCCGCTTTTTCTTTGTGGCATGTATGCCTTTTGTTACATTACGTGGCAACTTCTCGCGAAGTTGGACAAGCAAGGCCTTTGAGCCCTAGATAAATATTTCGCCTTGTACAAAAGATTCGTAATCCTTGGAGATCATTCGATGAAAAAGTCGCTTCTCGCTCTCGCAGCACTGGGCGCATTCGCAGGCGTCGCACATGCGCAGAGCAGCGTGACCCTGTACGGTATCGTCGACGTTGGTATCAACATGAACACCAACTCGGGTGGCTACCACAAGTACGACATGTCCAGCGGCGTTCTGCAAGGCTCGCGTTTCGGCCTGCGCGGCACGGAAGACCTGGGCGGCGGTCTGAAGGCCCTGTTCGTGTTGGAAAACGGCTTTGACGTGACCAACGGCAAGCTCGGCCAAGGCGGCCTGATGTTCGGCCGTCAGGCATACGTCGGCCTGTCGAGCAACTTCGGCACGGTCACGCTGGGTCGTCAGTACGACTCCGTCGTCGACTACGTCGGTCCGTTCGAAGCGGGCGATCAGTGGGGCGGCTACATCGCTGCTCACCCGGGCGATATCGACAACTTCAACAACGCGTATCGCACCAACAACACGGTCAAGTTCACGAGCGCGAACTACGGCGGCCTGACGTTCGGCGGCACGTATAGCCTCGGCGGCCAGGCAGGCAACTTCTCCGGCAACCAGATCTGGTCGTTGGGCGCTGGCTACAACAACGGTCCGCTGCAATTGGGCGTCGGCTATTTGAACGCACGTACGCCGGCAGCTTCGGGCGGTATCTTCAACAACGGCGGCACGATCACGGCACCGAACGCGGCAGTGACCTCGCCGGTCTACGGCGCTTACACGTCGGCTAACACGTACCAGGTGATCGGTGCGGGTGGTGCATACACGTTCGGCGCGGCTACCATCGGCCTGACGTATTCGAACATCCGTTTCGCCAACCTCGGCACGACGTTCGCGCAACCGAGCGTCCGCGGTCAGTCGGCTACGTTCAACAACGGCGAAGTCAACTTCAAGTATCAGCTGACCCCGGCATTGCTGGTCGGCGCTGCATACGACTACACGCGTGGCGCGAGCATCGCAGGTGCGTCGACGGCTCAGTACCACCAAGGCGCTGTGGGCGTGGACTACTTCCTGTCCAAGCGTACGGACGTGTACGTGATCGGCGTGTACCAGCATGCTCTGGGCGATGTGCTGAACGCAGCCGGCAATGGCGTGGTCGCTGCAACGGCTGGCATCAACGGCCTGACCGGCTCGACGAGCGCCAACCAGTTCACGGCTCGCGTCGGTATCCGTCACAAGTTCTAATAAGTCGTAAAAACGCAGTTTGTCTCAAAGGCGCCTTCGGGCGCCTTTTTTTGTGCTCGCCATTTGTGGCTAGCCGGGGAACCGGTGGATTCGCGGTGCCGGGTGTTTGCCGTGCGCTTACCGTGCGCTGCTCGCTCGGGCGGCAATCTCGACAAAGAAAAACCCGGCGGGCTTTCGTCCGCCGGGTTTTTCTTCCGGGTTTTCCTGTTTGCTATCTGACTCGCCGGTTAGCGTGCCGGCCTGGCACGCTCCGATGCGCTCACGCCCTTCCGTCGCGCAGCTCGCGGCGCAGAATCTTGCCGACGTTGCTCTTCGGCAGTTCCGTGCGGAATTCGACGACCTTTGGCCGTTTATAGCCGGTCAGTTGCGTCTTGCAGTACGCGAAGATGTCCTCGTCGGTCAGCGCCGGGTCCTTCTTCACGACGAACAGCTTCACCGCCTCGCCCGAATGCGGGTCCGGCACGCCGACCGCAGCGACTTCGAACACGCCCGGCAGCTTCGCCACGACGTCCTCGATCTCGTTCGGATACACGTTGAAGCCCGACACGAGAATCATGTCCTTCTTGCGGTCGACGATCTTCACGAAGCCATCCGCGTTCATCATGCCGACATCGCCCGATTTGAAGAAGCCGTCCGGGGTCATGACCTTCGCGGTTTCGTCCGGACGGTTCCAGTAGCCCGCCATCACCTGCGGTCCACGGATGCAGATTTCGCCGGCCTGGCCGAGCGGCACTTCGTTGCCGTCGTCATCGCGAATCGAGATTTCGGTGGACGGCAGCGGCAAACCGATCGTGCCGCTGTATTCGGTCACCGTGACCGGGTTGCAGGTCGCACACGGCGACGTTTCCGACAACCCGTACCCTTCGACGATCGGCGTGCGCGTTGCCTCGAACCAGCGCTTCGCGACCGCCTCCTGCACGGCCATGCCGCCGGCGTTCGCGGTGAGCAACTTCGAGAAGTCGAGCTTGTGGAAGTCGGGGCTGTTCAATAACGCGTTGTAGAGCGTGTTGACGGCAGGGATCGTCGTGATCGCATAGCCTTCCAGCGATTTGATCGTGCCGGGAATATCGCGCGGATTCGGAATCAGCACGCCGAGACCGCCGGTGCGGATCGTCAGCAAGCCGCACACGGTCAGCGCAAACACGTGATAAAGCGGCAGCGCGACGACCGTGATGAACTGATCGATATCGGTACGATTCGCGCGCACCGGATTGAGCCACACTTCCGATTGCAGCACGTTCGCGATCAGATTCCGGTTCAGCAGCGTCGCGCCCTTGGCCACGCCGGTCGTGCCGCCCGTGTATTGCAGGAACGCCACGTCGTCCGGTCCCTGCTGGACGGGTTTGAAACCGAGACCCGCGCCCTGCGCGATCGCGGCGTTGAACTTGATGTGGCCCGGCAGGCTCCACGCCGGCACCATCTTCTTGACCTTGCGCACGACGAAGTTCACGAGCGGGCCCTTGATGCCCATCAGGTCGCCCATCGTCGCAACGACGATATGCTTGACCGCCGTATTGCGCACGATCGCCTGCAGCGTTGCCGCGAAATTCTCGAGCAGGATAATCGCTTCGGCGCCGCTGTCCTTCAACTGATGCTCGAGTTCGCGCGGCGTGTAGAGCGGGTTCACGTTCACGACGACGTAGCCCGCGCGCAAGATGCCGGCGATCGCCGCCGGATATTGCAGCACGTTCGGCATCATGATCGCGACTCGCGCGCCGCGCGCGAGTCCCTTCGACTGAAGCCATGCGGCGAGCTTGCGTGAGAGTTCGTCGAGTTCGCCGTACCTGATTTCCTTGCCCATGCAGACGAACGCCGGCTTGGCCCGGTGTTCGCGAAACGCATCCTCGAGCAGTTCGGCTACCGACGAATAGAGGGAAGGGTTGATTTCTGCGGGAACGCCGGGCGGATAAGATTTCAGCCAGATTTTCTCCATGCAGCGTCTCCTGAATTATTTTCGAATGGTCGTGCTAAAAATCGCATCGTAGCACGGACACATTATTGCTATCGACGAAAGCGATGAGGTTAGACTGCTGACTCGAACCCGTGGGGGCCCGGATGCCGAGTGGCCGTGCAGCCGGCCTTCCGGGGGCATTTCAGGCTCGCTCGACTTCGACGAGACAGTCATAAAACGTGGCGGAGCCGCCGAGATCGGTGAGTGCCTGGCTCGTCAGCTGATTGGCGTTGCGACCGTCCGGCGCGAGCTTTTTCCACCAGATCGACAATCCGACCACGAGCCCTTCGCGCGCCCTATCGGTCACGCGGGCGCGCGCCTGCATCGAACCGCGGTCGTTGAAAATACGCACCTGCTCGCCGTCGGCGATGTTTCGCGCGTGAGCGTCGGCTGGATGGATGTCGAGATGCGGCTCACCTTCCGTCGCACGCAAACTCTCGATATTCACGAAGGTGCTGTTCAGGAAGTTGCGCGAGGGCGGCGAAATCATCGCGAGCGGATAACGGGAGGCGAGTTCGGGCGCGCCGTCGGCGGATTCGTGGGGCGGCAGATAGTCGGGCAGCGGATCGAGCCCCTGCTGCGCGAGACGTTCACTATAGAACTCGCACTTGCCGGATGGCGTGTGGAAACCGCCATCGGCAAAAGGTGCATCGGGCAGGTTGAGTTTGGCCCAGCCGTTCTGTTTCAGCGTCGCCCAGTCGATGCCTTCGAGCGTTTTGTCCTGCCAGCGGAACGCGGCCTGCGCGATCGCTTCATCGCTCTCGAATAGCGCGGTGTCGTCGAGTCCCATGCGGCGCGCGATGCCGCGAAAGATTTCGGTGTTCGGGCGGGCTTCGCCGATTGGGGCGATCGCAGGCAGGTTAGCCATCACGTGCGTGTGGCCGTACGACTTGTGCACGTCGAGGTGTTCGAGCTGCGTGGTGGCGGGCAGGAGCAGGTCGGCGTAGTCGGCGGTATCGGTCTGGAAATGCTCGAGCACGATAGTGAACAGATCCTCGCGCGCAAAACCGGCTGCAACACGCTCGGAGTCCGGCGCGACCGCCACGGGATTCGAGTTGTAGACGACAAGCGCCTCGATTTTCGGACCGAACGCGGCGTCGCCGGGATGCAGCAACGCGTCGCCAATCGCATTCATATTGACGACGCGGCTCGGCTTGGCCGGCCAGCCGGGCATCAGGTCCGGACGCTGCAGAGCATGCGAATCGACCGGCGCCCAGCCGCTCGATGACAGCAGCGCGCCACCCGAACGTTCGCGCCAAGCCCCCGTCAACGTCGGCAGACACGCGATGGCGCGTACCGCATTGCCACCGCCGCGCACGCGTTGCAGACCGTAATTCAGGCGAATCGCGGCCTTCTTCGTGCTGCCGTAAAGCCGCGCAAGTTCTACGATTGTCCGCTCTTCGATACCGCAAATCTCGCTAACTCGCGACGGCGGATAGCCAAGCGCGCGCTCCTTCAACCCGGCGAAACCCAGCGTATGCGCGGCGATGTACTCATGGTCGAGCCGGTCTTCTTCGATGAGCACGTGCATCATGCCGAGCGCCAAAGCGGCATCGGTGCCGGGCTTCAATGCAATGTGCTGGTGGCATTTCTCGGCGGTGAGCGAGCGATACGGATCAATTGCGATCAGCCGCGCGCCGCGACGCTTGGCTTCCTGCGCGCGCGTCCAGAAATGCAGATTCGACGCGATCGGATTGGCGCCCCAGATCAGAACGACTTCGCTCTCGGCAAAAAACTCGATGTGCATGCCGATGCTCGCACCGTACGTGTATTTCAGCCCCGCGGCGCCGGCCGCGGCGCAAATCGTGCGGTCAAGCTGGGACGCGCCGAGCTTGTGAAAAAGCCGCTGCGAAATGCTCTCGCTCTGCACGAGCCCCATCGTGCCGGCGTAGCTGTACGGCAGAATCGCTTCCGGTACGCGGCGCGCGATCTCCGCCAGACGAGTCGCGGCCAGTTCCAGCGCGGCGTCCCAACTGATCGGCTCAAAGCGCCCCTCGCCCTTGCGACCGATGCGTTTCATCGGCGTGGTTAGCCGGTTCGGATGGTACACACGCTCGGCATAGCGGCTAACCTTGGTACACAACACGCCTTGTGTCGGCGGATGCTCCGGGTCGCCCGCGACCTTGATCGCCCGCCCATTCTCGACGGTCACACGCATCGCACAGGTGTCGGGGCAATCGTGCGGACACACGGCACGTGCGAATTCGGTCGGGGCATTCATCGAAATGTTTCCAGGCAGACGGTGAGCACGAGCAATGTGGAATTTTATTACGCCATTAGGCCGCCGACCTGGGTGGTGCCGCCAAAAATACCTTCGGCGTAGAATCGATTATCTCCGTGCCCGGGCCAAGCGGCCCCGAGCGATCCCACGCAAGCCCAGCACACCATCACGCCATCATGAAACTGATCCCCGAAATCCAGGCCGCTCGCGGCGAAATCCAGACTCTCCGACGAACCATCCACGCCCACCCGGAACTGCGCTATGAGGAGGCAATGACGGCCGATCTCGTCGCCCGGACGCTCGAGTCATGGGGCATCGAAACTCATCGTGGATTGGGTAAAACAGGTGTGGTCGGCGTATTGAAACGTGGCAACGGCACGCGCGCGATTGGCTTGCGTGCCGACATGGATGCGCTACCGATTCAGGAACTCAACAGCTTCGAGCACCGCTCGAAAAACGACGGCAAGATGCACGCGTGCGGTCATGATGGACATACCGCGATGCTGCTCGGTGCAGCGCAATATCTGGCGAGGCACGGTGATTTCGACGGCACGATCGTGTTCATTTTCCAACCGGCCGAAGAAGGCGGCGCTGGTGCGCGAGCAATGATCGACGATGGCCTGTTCGTGAAATTCCCAGTGGATGCGGTGTTCGGCATCCACAACTGGCCGGGCATACCGGCGGGTCACTTCGGGGTGACGGAAGGTCCGATCATGGCGTCGAGCAACGAATTCCGCATCGAAATCAAGGGCGTGGGCGCGCATGCCGCGCTGCCGCACAATGGGCGCGATCCGGTTTTTACGGCGGTGCAGATCGCGAATGGACTGCAAAGTATCATCACGCGCAACAAGAAGCCGCTAGATACGGCGGTGCTGTCGATTACCCAGATTCATGCCGGCGATGCGGTCAACGTTGTCCCGAACGATGCGTGGATCGCGGGAACGGTGCGGACTTTCACAACGGAGACGCTCGATCTGATCGAAACGCGCATGCGCAAGATCGCGGAGAGTACCGCTGAAGCATACGATTGCTCAGTCCAAGTCCGCTTCCATCGAAACTACCCGCCGACGGTCAACAGTGGCGAGGAAGCGCGTTTTGCGGCGACGGTGATGAAGGAGATTGTCGGTACGAAAAATGTCGACGATGCCGTCGAGCCGACAATGGGCGCTGAGGATTTTTCCTTCATGTTGCTGGCGAAACCGGGTTGCTACGCCTTTCTGGGCAACGGAGAAGGCGGGCATCGGGAAGCTGGACACGGCGCGGGCCCTTGCATGCTGCATAACGCAAGCTATGACTTCAACGATGAATTACTGCCGGTCGGGTCGACTTATTGGGTTCGGCTGGCGCAGAAGTTTCTCGCGCAGGGGAAGTGAGGCGTAGTGGGTGAGTGTTGCCGTGCCTTGCTGTAGATCAGCGAATAGAGTGGCCCGGTTTTTGACAGTTCTGCCCGACGCTCCCGTGCGTCCAGCGAATCCATGCTGGCATTAGAGAGGAATCGGGCCGTAAACGGCCGGACCCCGGCACTCAGAGTGAGAAGCCGGGGTCCGTGTTACAGCATGAGGAGCCTGACGATTACCTACTTTCACACGGGCAATCCGCACTATCATCGGCGTGGAGTCGTTTCAC
>NZ_JAAGPQ010000048.1:0-63938 GCF_017104985.1 Paraburkholderia sp. Ac-20342
GCCCGCACCCGCGCGGCCCGCCGAGGCCGCCACCGAAGCGCCGGCGACACCCTCGCCCGCGATGCCCGCCACGAGCGCGCCGAAAAACGTCTCGCACATCGATTGCACGATTCCCAAACCCGATTATCCTGACGTTTCGAGGCGGCGCGGCGAGAACGGCACCGCGATCGTGCGCTTCGTCGTCGGGCTCACGGGCCGGATCGAAACCGCGCAGTTGCAAAGCAGCAGCGGCTCCGCGCGGCTCGACGAGGCCGCGCTCGCCGCCGTCCACGCGGGCGCGTGCCGGCCCTACCTCGAAAACGGCACGCCGCTGCGCGCCGCCTACTCGCAGTCGTTCGTGTTCGGGCTGAGCGAATGACCGATTAAGCGCATGACGCCGTTGCCTCGAAGGACCACAGCCAGGGAGCCAGGAAAACCGCCATGCAACATTACGGACTCGCGAATGTCTGGGAAACCGGCGATCTCGTCACGCGCTTCATTCTGAGCGTGCTGGTCGTGATGTCGGTCATGTCGTGGACGGTCATCATCATGAAGCTGCTGCAGGTGCTGCGCATCCGGCGCATCACGCGGCAGAGCGACGCGCGCTTCTGGAGCGCGGACCGCTTCGACGACGGCCTGCGCAGTCTCGGCGACCCCGAGGCGGACGCGCATGACAACCCGCTGCTCGCACTCGCGCTGGCGGGCCACGAGGCGGCCACGCATCATCGGCAGACGCAGCAGCATCTGCACGACCGTATCGACGTGTCCGACTGGATCACGCGCGGCCTGCAGGACACGATGGACGACACGGTCGCGCGCCTGCAAAGCGGCCTCGCGATCCTCGCCTCGATCGGCAGCACCGCGCCCTTTGTCGGACTGTTCGGCACGGTGTGGGGCATCTACCATGCACTGATCGTGATCGGCGAGACCGGGCAGACCTCGATCGATCACGTCGCGGGACCGGTCGGCGAATCGCTGATCATGACCGCGTTCGGGCTGTTCGTGGCGATTCCCGCCGTGCTCGGCTACAACGGGCTCAATCGCGCGAACCGCGCGATCGTCACGCGCCTGAAGCGTTTCGCGCACGGCCTGCACGCCTACTTCGTGACCGGCGCGCAATTGCCGTCGAGCGCGGGCCCGCCGATGCGCGTCGTGCCGCGCAACGGCGACGCGAGCCGCGACGGAGACCTCGAATGGCAATGAGCCCGTTCTCCGACGACGACGATCAAGGTCTGATGAACGAGATCAACATGACGCCGCTCGTCGACGTGATGCTCGTTCTACTGATTATTTTTCTGGTCACGATTCCGGCGATGCAGCATGCGGTCAGGATCGACCTGCCGCACGCGAGCAGCCAGCCCGAAGCGCTGAAGCCCGCGCACGTCGACGTCGCGGTGCAGGCGGACGGCTCGCTGCTGTGGGACGGCCAGCCCGTCACCGATGCCGGCCTGCGCGCGCGCATCGCCGAGGCCGCACAGGCGACGCCGCAGCCCGAGCTGCATTTGCGCGCCGATCGCAAGGTCGCGTACGAGCGCGTGGCCGAGGTGATGTCGGCGGCTCAGAGCGCCGGCTTGACGAAGCTCGGCTTCGTGACCGATCCGCAGCGGCGCAAATAGCGCGGACCCATACTTAAGGACCGGCTTATCGGCGGCGAAAGAATCTCTGAATTCAAATCGGCCGGCGACTCCGCTATCGTGGTAGAGGTCCGAACAGGCATCACGATAGCGGAGCCGCGCGATGCAAGCCCTTATCTTCGACGTCGACGGCACGCTCGCCGACACCGAAACCGCTCATCTGCACGCATTCAATGCCGCGTTCGCGGAAGCGGGCCTCGACTGGTTCTGGGACGAGGCGCTCTATGCGCGCCTGCTCGAAGTGGCGGGCGGCAAGGAGCGTCTGCGGCATTACTGGCGCATGGTCGACGGCGCAGAAGCCGAGGGCGCGCAAGCCGCCCGGGTCGTCGACAAGCTGCACGCGCTCAAGACCTTCCACTACACCGAGCAGGTGCGCCGCCACGGCTTGCCGCTGCGCCCCGGCATCGCGCGCCTGCTCGACGAAGCCGCCGCGGCCGGCCTGCGCGTCGCGATCGCGACGACCACGACGCCGGCCAACCTCGACGCGCTGCTGCGGGGCCATTTCGGCGCGGCCTGGCGCACGCGCTTCGCGGCCATCGGCGACGGCGCGACCACGCCGGCGAAGAAGCCCGCGCCCGATGTCTATCGCTACGTGCTCGAACAGCTCGGTCTCGATCCCTCGGCTTGCCTCGCCGTCGAAGACTCCGGCAACGGCCTGCTCGCGGCATGCGCCGCGCAGGTGCCGGTCGTCGTCACGCCGACCGCGTACACGGCGCACCACTCTTTCGACGGCGCGCTGGCCGTGCTGCCCCATCTCGGCGATGCGCGCCTGCCGCTCATCGAGCCGGTGCGCGGCGAACGGCATCGCTGGGTGGATCTGGAGACGCTGCGGCGCTGGCATGGCGACGCGCTGCGTCATGCCGCGCCGCATGCGCAGCCGGGCGCGAGCCCAACCAATGCGGGAACCCCATGACGACGAACAGCCATTGCAAAGCCCTGCTGTTCGACCTCGACGGCACGATGATCGACACCGCGCCGGACATCGTCGCCGCCGTCAACCGCATGCTCGACGAATTCGGTGCGGCGCCGCTGCCGTTCGACACAGTAACCTCGTTTATCGGCAATGGCGTGCGCAATCTCGTGCGCCGCTCGCTAGCCGCGGCGGGCCTCGACGAGCGCGTCGGCATCGACCGCGCGCAGCCGGTATTCGAGCGGCACTATGCCGCGACGAACGGACAGTTGGGGCGCGTCTTTCCCGGCGTCATGACGGGGTTGCGCGAATTGCGCCAACACGGTTATCGCGCCGCCTGCGTGACCAACAAACCGCAGGCGCTCGCGGCGCCGCTGCTGGAAAAGAGCGGACTCGCCGCCTATCTGGACGTGCTGATCGCGGGCGATACGCTCGCGAGCATGAAACCGTCGCCGCAACCGCTTTGGCATGCATGCAGGCTGCTCGACGTCGATCCGCAACGTTGTGCGCTGGTCGGCGATTCGTCCGTCGATATCGCGGCGGCACGCGCGGCCGGGTTGCCGGTGTTTATCGTCAGCTACGGATATGGTTGGCGCGGCGGCAACCGCGAAAGTGGCGCGTTGCAAGGCGATGCGCTGATCGACTCGTTCGAGGCGTTGCCGGCGCTTCTCGCGCGGCGGCCGTTGACCGCTAACCATGCATAAGCACGCAAACAGCAGCACAAGCCCGACGCAGCGGCCATTTTCCAGCGACTCGGCGAGTGCTTGCGGAGCAAGCACGCCGCTGCTTCAGACACTATCCGACGCCACCGGCAGCCCCTCGATCTTCCAGCGCAGCATGCCGCCCGCGAGATTCGCGACCTTGCCGAAACCGGCCTTGCTCAATAACACGCTGGCCTGAGCCGAACGAACGCCGGAGCGGCACACCGCCACGACCGGCCGCTCGCGATCGAGTTCGTCGAGCCGGCCCGTCAACTGGGACAGCGGCACAAGCTTCGCGCCCGGCAAATGCCCGAGACGATCGATGAATTCCGGCGCCTCGCGAACGTCGACAATCTGGAACGACGCGCCGTGTTCGAGCAGCGCCATCGGCTCGATTTCCCACACGCCGCTAAAGCGCAGCGTGAGCGGCGCCCAATCCGGCATTTCCGCCGCCATCGCCGCCGCGCCGTCCTGCGGTTTTCCGCAGCGCAGATTGGCGGGCACCGCCACGGCCATCAGCTTCGGATGCGGCAGATTCAGATTGTTCATATGACCGGTGAAGTCGCCGAGGTCCACGTCGCCACCGAGGCGCGGATTGAAGCGCCGCTCCTCGGCCACGCTCGTCACGGTAATGCCGCGATAGTCGTGCGCGGGATACAGCAGGCAATCGTCGGGCAGCGTCAGGATCTGCTCGCGCACCGAAGCGAACAGTTGCTGCGGGCTGCCCTGCTGGAAATCGGTGCGGCCGCAGCCGCGAATCAGCAGACTGTCGCCGGTAAAGGCCATGCTCCGGTCGTCCAGAACATAGGTCAGGCAGCCGTTGGTATGGCCGGGCGTCGCGCGCACGCTCAGATGACGCGTGCCGAAATCGATGCGCTCGCCGTGCCGCAGCGGCCGGCTCACGCCCTCGGCCTCGACCGCCTCGGCGAGCGCAATCCGGCTGCCGCAACGCTGCTGCAAACGCCACGCGCCGGTCACGTGATCGGCGTGGACGTGCGTGTCGAGTGTCGCGAGCAGGCGCAGGCCCAGTTCGCCGAGCAGCGCGAGATCGCGCGGCACCTGCTCGTAGACCGGATCGATCAGCAGCGCCTCGCCGCTGTCGCCGAGCAGGTAGGTATAGGTCGACGAAACGGGATCGAATAGCTGGCGAAAGATCATCGCGAACCTCGGAAACAGGGAAGGCGCGGCGGGCCTTCGTGCGAGTCGGGCATAGAGGGCACTGCGGCGGCGCGCGAGTTACCGTACGAGTTACCGCTCGGGCCGGCGCCGTGCCCGCGTTTCAGCCCGGCTGTTTGGTGGTGCGCAGATACGGCTTGATGGTCTTGAAGCCGGGGAAGCTCTGCTGCGCCTCTTCGTTGCTCACCGCCGGCGTGATGATGACGTCCTCGCCCTGCTTCCAGTTGACCGGCGTGGCGACCTTGTACTTCGCGGTCAACTGCATCGAGTCGAGCACGCGCAGGATTTCGTCGAAGTTGCGGCCGGTGGTCATCGGATAGGTCAGCATCAGCTTGATCCGCTTGTCCGGACCGATCACGAACACCGAGCGCACGGTGGCGTTGGTCGCGGCCGTGCGCCCTTCGCTCGTGTCGCCGGCATCCGCCGGGAGCATGTTGTAGAGCTTGGCGACCGCCAGATCGGTGTCGCCAATCATCGGATATTTGACGGCGGCGCCCTGGGTTTCCTCGATGTCGGCGGCCCATCTTGCGTGGTCTTCGACCGGGTCGACCGACAGGCCGATCAGCTTGGCATTGCGCCGCTCGAACTCGGGTTCGATCTTCGCCATGTAGCCCAGCTCGGTGGTGCACACCGGCGTGAAGTCCTTCGGATGCGAGAACAGAATGGCCCACTGGTCTCCAATCCACGTATGGAAATCGATGGTGCCCTGCGTGGTGCGCGCGGTGAAGTTGGGCGCGACGTCATTGATACGAAGTGACATATTGCCGTCCTGTGAAGTAAGGGTTGAGAGGAAGACTCGAGCCAGGCCGGTCTGCATCTGCAACGGTCCAGCGCGGGCCCGAAAAAACGGCGGAAAACACCAGACGCTCATGATCGACGAACTTCGCCGCCGGCCGCAAGAGCCGGTGCGATGTTCGGCGATGTTCATAAGTGACGAATACAGAACTGCGCGAAGCCACGAGGTCCCGCCTGTCAAACGAATCGGCGCGGCCTCGCCTTGACAGAATGATAGTCGGGAATGCGGCCCGGCATCGGTGTACCGACGACGCAGCAAATTGCTGCGTCGGTCGAACTTCGCGCGGGAGGGGGAAGCGCTACGGGGATAGCGTATGCGCGAGGTTGGCGGCCGGGTTGCTTCAGGCGCGTTGCTTCAGGCAGGCCTCAAGCGGGCTTCAGGCGAGCGCTCAATCAAGAGCGTCAATCGGGCGACGCGTCGCACGCGCAATCGAGCGAAGCCGCCCTCGCGGGCCGTTCCGCCGCGGCAAGCCGTTGCAGCGTCACCATGCCGAGCAAGGCGAGTCCGAGCCCCAGCGTGAAGTCGGCGTGCACACCCGCGCGGTCGACGATGGTGCCCCCGACCGCCGAACCCGCCGCAATCGCCACCTGGATCACGCTGATGAACAAGGCCGAGCCCGCTTCGGGCAAGTCGGTCGTGCCGCGCTGAATCCATACGCTGAAGCACAGCGGAAGTGCGCCGAATGCGATGCCCCACAGCAGCATCCCCACAGTCTCGCCGATGGGCGAATGCTCGAGCAGCAGCATCGACGACATCGCACCGAGCAGCAGCAACACCATCGCGGCAACGGACTTCTTGAGATGGTCCGACACCGCCATCGACATCAACGCATTGGAGAAGAAGCCGATCAGGCCGAATCCGAACAGCAGCAGCGTGATGGCGCTCAACGAGAAGTCGTGCTCCAGCAGCGGCGCGATGTAGGTGTAGGTCGAGAAATGCGCGCCGAACACGAGCGCGACCATCAGCATGCTGAGCCGCATATGAGAGCGGCCGAGCAGTGTCTTGAAGTCTGCGATGCGCAACGCCGATGCCGACGGCAACGCGGGCACGAGGAACACCTGCGCCAGCAAGGCGAGCGACACGAGGCCCGCGGTGGCGGCGAAGGCCATGCGCCACGAGGCGAACGACGCGATGAACGTGCCGAGCGGCACGCCGATCACCGTCGCGAAGGTGACGCCGGTCAGAATGGTCGCGGTCGCCCGGGCCGCGTCTTTTGCCTGCACGAGTCGCGGCGCCGCCGCCGTCGCCAGGGTCCAGAAGCCGCCCAGCGCGGCGCCGAGCAAGGCGCGGCCCACCAGCATGACCGGGAAATTCGGCGCAATGGCGCACACGATGTTCGCGATCAGCAGCACCGCGGTGAGCAGCAGGAAAACGTAGCGGCGGTCCGTGCGGCCGGCGCCGACGATGAGGGTCGGCGCGAATATCGCGGCCATCACGCCGGGCGTGGTGACCATGAGACCTGCGACGCCGGTGGACACGCTCAGGTCGTGGGCGATTTGCGGCAGCAGGCCGACCGGCAGAAACTCGGCCGTCACGAACGCGAACGCGCTGACGGCAACGGCAATGACGGATAGCCATTGACCGGCGGACGTCGAACCGCCTTCGAGGGAGGCTGGGGTTGAAGCTCGGGTTGAAGCGGTGGGTGTATCGATATGCATGGGGACACTGATGCCAGATTGAAGGCCCACACTTTAAGCCGGGTTTCGATCCGGAAAAAGTATCGTCTGCTGAAAAGACTAGCTGGCGTGGCTGAACAATGTCGGTGCGAGCCGCCAAAGCGCGAACGGCACGGTCACGAAGCGCGAAGCGCCGCGTACTTTTGACCGACACGAATTTGACCCGATCGCAAATATTTCCAGACAATATTCAAGATCCGAACCGCATGGCCGTAAACATCGTTGTGCGCCGTGCCTGACTCCACGGCATCCGACATCCATTTCGCTTAGCTAACTAATTGCAATGCTGAAGAATTTGACGATTCGCGCCCGACTCGCGCTGGCCATGGGTTTTCTGGCGTCTTTGCTGATTATCGGGGCCGCACTCGGCGCCGTCGGCATCTGGATGAGCAATGCGGATCAGAAGCAGATGTACACGAATCAACTCGCCTCGTCGGTCACGCTGTCGGAAGCCAGCGTGAACTATGCGCGCGGCCGGCTCGTGCTCGACCGGATTGCCGTCGAGCCCACGCGCAGCGACGTCGCCGATCTGCTCAAGCGCGCCCGCGGCTTCTTCAGCAAGTCCGACACCGCATGGGAAGCGTATCGCGCGCTGCCGTCGAGCGGCGAGGAAGCACGCCTCGCCACCGATCTGACCGAAAAGCGCAAGACGTTCGAGGCGGGAATTCTCGCCAGAACCTTCAACGCGATCGACACCCATGACACCGCGACCCTCAGCGATATCGTCGCCCGGCAGTTGACCCCGCCGTTCAATGACATTGCCGAAGGCATTTCGTCGCTGCAAAAGCTGCAGGGACAACAGGCCAAAGCCCTTTACGAAAGCGCACAGGCGCGCTTTCATCTGATCATGTCGATCACCGGCATCGGTCTGCTCGCGGGACTCGTCCTCGCGTTTTTTGCATGGAACACCCTGCGCGCGGCGATCGCGCGCCCGCTCGACGAAGCGCTCGCGCATTTCCGCGCGATTTCGTCGGGCGACCTCACGCAGCACGTCGAGGTTCGTTCCCGCGACGAAATGGGCCAGCTCATGGATGGCCTCAAGGGCATGCAGCAGAAACTCACGACCACGCTCGCCACCGTGCGTCACGGCACGCAGTCCATCGCGACGGCAACGGCGCAGATTTCGGCCGGCAACACCGACCTCTCGCAACGCACGGAAGAACAGGCCGCGTCGCTCGAAGAAACCGCGTCGAGCATGGAGCAACTGACATCGACCGTGCGCCAGAACGCGGACAACGCGCGTCAGGCGACCGAACTCGCACGCACCGCCTCATCGGTCGCGCACGAAGGCAGCGCGGTGGTCTTGCAGGTGATCGAAACGATGGACGGCATCAATGGCAGTTCGAAGCAGATCGCCGACATCATCGGCGTGATCGAAGGCATTGCGTTCCAGACCAATATCCTCGCGCTGAACGCCGCCGTCGAGGCGGCTCGCGCGGGCGAACAGGGACGCGGCTTCGCCGTCGTCGCGGGCGAGGTTCGCACGCTCGCCCAACGCAGCGCGACGGCCGCCAAGGAAATCAAGGCGCTCATCAACGAATCGGTCGAGCGCGTCGGCAACGGCACGGAACTCGTCGGCCGCGCCGGCCACACGATGAACGAAATCAACAACGCGGTGCGGCGCGTGACCGACATCATGTCCGAGATCGCGGTGGCCTCCGAAGAACAAAGCGACGGCATCGAGCAGGTCAACCGGGCCGTCACGCAGATGGACGAAGTCACGCAGCAGAACGCGGCGCTCGTCGAGGAAGCGGCTGCCGCGGCGGTTTCGCTCGAGGAGCAGGCCGCGCGTATGTCGGATGTGGTGAGTGTCTTCCGTATCGCGCCGGTGGCGAAAGTCTGAGTTCGCCGCGGTTTCCGTACGGGCTCAGCGACCGTTACGGCTGCGCCATGCCGCGAACCTGTCGAGCGTTTCCTGTTTCGTCGCCGGATAGAGACCGACGATGGTTTCGCCCGCCTTCACCTGCTCCATCACGAAGTCCTCGAATGCGGTCATCTCGGTGGCTTCCGCCGCGATCTCTTCCACCAGATGCGCGGGAATGACGATCACGCCGTCGTTGTCGCCGACGATGACATCGCCAGGAAACACGGGCGCGCCGCCGCAACCGATCGGCACGTCGATATCGAGCGCTTCGTGCAAGGTCAGATTAGTCGGTGCCGACGGACGCGTGTGGAACGCGGGCATGCCGACGCGCGCAATATCGTCGGCGTCGCGGAAACCGCCATCGGTCACCACGCCCGCCACGCCGCGCTTCATGAGCCGCGTCACGAGAATGCCGCCGGCCGACGCCGCGCGCGGATCGTTACGGCTGTCCATCACGAGGACCGCGCCCGCGGGGCACGTCTCGACGGCCTTGCGCTGCGGATGCTCGGGGTTGCGGAAAACTTCCAGCCCGTTGCGGTCCTCGCGCGCCGGGATATAGCGAAGCGTGAACGCCTCGCCCACCATGCTCCTGTCGAGCCGCGCGAGCGGAGTGACACCCTGAATCACCTGCTGGCGAAAGCCGCGCTTGTAGAGCGCGGTTGCGAGCGTGGCGGTGCTGATCTTTTCCAGTTGCTGGCGCAATGCGGCGGTCAGAATCGACATATCGGTTGCCTCTTTTGTGAAAGTTGAATGCGAGCGGATGCGGTTCGATGCGAGCGGATGCGGTGATTCAGGCCGATTCTCGCACCGTTGCGTCAGCGTGGTGCCGAGTCCGGGAAGAACCGGCGCCTGTACCATACCGCGTTCGATGACGCGCAGTCACTCCCGAGCGTATTCCGATGACGGCCTCGTCCCTCACAGACGTTGCCGATCAAGGCACTCCTGCTCTCGTCGATTGAAACAGGCTGCTGCCTGACTACAAACGACCTGGCGAAAACCCCAAGGCGGAAATGCCGGACTCGCTCAACTGACCTCTACCGGCTTTTGTTGACAGTTTTCCACGATGTTGCGAAATGCGCTAACTCGCACACGGCATGTTGCTGCGCCTGCCAGGGAGTACTACGGCATTCGCAACGGCTTCAGCGATTCATTCTTTTGTAATACGCGATTCGACGCCATGACAGGTTTGCTCGCTGATCGTGCAATTCAAAACTGCCAGAACTGTCGAGGTTATCAATGATTGACCGGCAAACCGCTTTCATCACTTTCTACGACGAGCAAACAGGTCAGGTGAAATTTTGCGTCGTTCCACGTCCATTTGTGCAGACCGCGATCAACCGCGTCATGGCTATTACAGTACCGCCGGACGCGCCCGAACATTCCTCAGCCCCCTTCACCGACGACGACGCACGCAAGCTAGGTGGCATGGCCATCATGGCTCTTGCCGGGCCTAATCCGGAATTGCGATCGCGCTTGCAGATATCTACCGAAGCGCCAGTCAATTGGTCGCATCGTGATCCATCGAAAAAGACCCAATGCAGAGGCTCTTAATGCAACCCAAACGCCCAACATGCATCATCACTCTCCACGACGAAGAAACACAAACGATCTCCCATCATCACGTCGCGCAAAGCGCGGTCACCAGCGCAATGGCGAAAAGCACCAGCTTCGATGTTCCAATCGCGGATTTCGGATACACGCTCGACGATGAGTTTGCGCGCAAGCTTGGTGCAACGATCCTTCTGACTTTAGCTGGACGCTATCCCTCGCTGCAAAGCCACCTCGCCATCACAACGAATGCAAGCGATAGCGACAAACCGCCAGCCACGTAATTCTCGATGCCTGCGCACACGCCAGCAAAACGGCAGCCATCTCCGGTTCCTCGGTCACGCTCTACGGCATTCTCGATAGCGGACTCGAATACCTCACCCACGCATCGTTGTCGAACGGACAAACCCATAGCATCACGCGCATGGCGTCGGGCGACATGTCCGGCCCCTGCTGGGGCATCACCAGCAACGAAAACCTCGGCGGCGGCTTGCAGGCGCGTCTCGGCGAAGCCGCATGGACGCTGTTCGACAATCTGCACAAGAACGGCATGGTCATGCTCGGGCCGAACGCGCAGGCGATCAACCCGGTTCTGCAGGGCGCGAAATCCGCGGTGTTCGGCGCGGTCGACTATGTCGCCTACGGCGCGGCGGCCAACGGCGAATCGGTGAAAGTGATCTTCCCGAGCAGCGGCACCGTGATCGCGCCGCGTCCGATGATGATCCTCAAATCGTCGCATGCGCAGGCGGACGCGCGCGACGACATCGACACGCCGCGCCAGCGTCTGAAAGACCTCAAGCTGCTGCAGCAGGATGGCGGCGGCAACACGAAATCGCGAACCGAAGTGCTCTCGCGTTTTAACGCACTGTTCGGCGAACACTGATGGCCGGCGTGCTCGCGCAGCGTCCCGCCACGCGTCGGACGTAGCGTTTGCGTCGCTCTGGACGCGACGGCTCGATACGCTGCATTGATCCGTCTCTGCACCACTGCGCCTCTGCAACGACCTCCGTATCCACCTCTGAATCGCACCGCACCGGCTATCGCAATACGCCAGCGCGGTGCCGCCACGAACGTTACTGGCTACAGAAGCTCGGCTGGTACTTGTAGACCCAGGCCGTTTTCGTCGAACTCGGCGACTGCACCCAGTTCGTCATGCCCTGAATCGTGTTGAAGATCAGCTGCGAGCGCGCAGTGACCTTGTCGGTAAACACACCCTTGTCGCTCACGTCGACTTCGAACGAAATTTCCGCAAGTGCCGGCGTGGTCGAGCCATTCGCATACCAAACGGTCATCGTGAAGTCGGCATCTTCCTGACCGATATCGCTGGTGGGGCCATCGAAGGTCAGTTCATGGATCGACAGACCGCTCACCGGCACAAGCGGCTGCGAGCTGATGCTGTCGAACGCGTGCGTAGTCGGGAACAGATCGTTGATATCGCTGAGGTGGTTGATGTTCTTCGAATCCGAAAGCGGCTCGCTCGTGGAATGCGAGAAGGTTTCGTTCGACGGCGGCGTGATGTCGTCTTCGAGCTTGCTGCTTGCCTTCGATGAACTGCCGGTGACATCGGTATTGGCCGACGTGCTTTCGTTCGGCGAACCGAACTTCAACTCGATCTTGCGATCGCCGCTTTCGTCGCGCTCACGCATCGAATAGCCGGTCTGCCTGACGACGCAGGTGCCCGGCGAATCGTAGTACAGCACGGTGCGGTCGTGGTCGGCCTTGAAGCTCTTCTTCACGGTGCTGTCGAAACCATTGGCCGCGAGGCTCGCCTGCAGGTCGGTCAGAAAGCGGTTGGCGGTATCGACGGGAGAACTGTCGAATGCGGACGGCATAAGCAGTACCTTGTATTCGCGGCTGCCGACGCTCGGTGCGCCGGCGTGGGCGACCTGGGACGCCGCGAAGAGTGCGAGGGCTGCTGCATGATTCCACTTGATCTTTGTCATTCAGGCTCTCATTAGTTGAAGGAGTACAGCACAAATGAAATTAGAGATTTCAGGTGACCAAGTTATGAAGTGGACAGATAATTCTTTTGCGAATGGCTCAAGATATTCACTACGCAAAATCAAGGCCTATTTCCAGGCTCATTTCAATTCATGCCAGTCAGATATTCAGTCACTCCGTATCTATCGCTCTGCCTGTTACACTACGAAGAGAACGGCGACCTTTATGCAAAGGCAATTGCAACGCCTGCGACGTCACTTCATAAATAGAGGACAAGTACTTCAATGACGCTTTCGAAAAGAAAATTCGGCCGCACGGGCTGGGACGTGTCGGAAATCGGTTTTGGGGCATGGGCGATCGGCGGCTCGTGGGGCGATGTCGCGGAAGACGATGCCAAGGCCGCGCTCAACGCCTCTCTCGATAACGGCGTCAATTTCATCGACACCGCCGACGTCTACGGCGACGGCCGCTCGGAACGAATCATTCGCGACGTATTGCGGCAGCGGGGTGGCGAACGTCCCATCGTCGCCACCAAGCTCGGCCGCCGGCTCGACCCGCACGTGACCAGCGGCTATATGAACAAGCAGGCGCTCGAAGGCTTTATCGACCGGAGTCTGTCGAATCTCGGCGTCGACACGCTCGACCTCGTGCAATTGCATTGCCCGCCGACCGAAGTCTATTACCGCCCCGAAGTGTTCGACGCGATGGAGAGCTTCGTCGCTGCCGGCAAGATCCGCTTCTACGGCGTGTCGGTCGAAAAAGTGGAAGAAGCACTGAAGGCGATCGAATATCCCAATGTGGTTTCGGTGCAGATTATCTACAACATGTTCCGTCAACGTCCCGCCGGTCTGTTCTTCGATCAGGCACAAAAGAAGAACATCGCGGTCATTGCGCGAGTACCGCTCGCGAGCGGCATGCTCACAGGCAAGATGTCCGCCGATTCCGTTTTCGCGCCCGACGACCATCGCGCCTTCAATCGCCATGGCGAGGCGTTCGACGTTGGCGAAACGTTCTCCGGCGTACCCTATGACGTCGCGTTGAAAGCGGTCGACGAACTGCGCGGCCTCGTACCGGTAGAGGCATCGATGGCACAACTGGCTCTGCGCTGGATTCTCATGGAAGAGGCCGTCTCGGTCATTATTCCGGGCAGCAAGAACGCAGCTCAGGCGGCGTCGAATGTCTCGGCGGCAAGCCTCGCTTCACTGTCCGAAGAGGCCATGCGACGTGCGCGGGAAGTCTACGAGCGCCATATTGCGCCTCATGTTCACCATCGCTGGTAAAGCGCCGAACACGCGACAGGGTTTCGCGTGGCCAAAGTGGGCGGCAGGTTGACTTCCTGCACCGAGACTTCTCGCATTCGCTGCATGCAGTCGCAAGCCGCCCCACTCGTTATGTCTCTGGCGCCAATTTGCGCGCCCTACTCCATCACGCCAGCGCGATAGACCGTGACCTGCCTATAAGGCTTCTCGCGCGTCACAATCATGCTCTCACGATCGGGCATATTGATCTGGTTCGGAAAGCCGCCGGCTTCGAGGCAGAGTCCGGAATTCCGCCTGTATGTCGAGCCGTCTCTCCCTCGTACTCCTTCGAGCCGGTTTCCGCTATAGAACTGCAGCCCTGGCTGGTCAGTCTCGACCGAAAGCACACGCCCGCTTTCGGGTTCGACCACCTTCGCTACGGTACGCGGTTTGCGGGTCCAGTCCGCTTGCTCGTTCCCCGCGCGATCAAGCACATAGCAATGGTCAAAACCGTAGGCGAGTTCCAGTTGCCGATTCGACGCGTCCAGCCGCGAACCGATCGTCGCGCCCTCGCGAAAGTCGAACGGACTGCCTTCCACGAATGCACGCCGTTGCGGAATCAGTTCCTCGTCAATTTCAAAGTACTCACCGGAATCTATGGTCAGGCGATGATTGCGAATATCGCCATCATGCCGCCCCGACAGATTGAAATACGGATGACTGGTCAGGTTCAACGGAGTCGCGCGATCGGTATGGGCGGTGTATTCGATAGTCAGTGCGTGATCTTCACTCAACGTATAACGCACCTCGACCTGCACGTTTCCCGGAAAACCTTCTTCTCCCTCACGCGATTCCAGCCGCATGACCAGGGATTGCCCCTCGTATTCGGCCATCCACAACCTGGCGTGAAACCCGCCGGCACCACCATGCAGCAGGTTCTGCCCTTCGTTTGGCGTGAGCCTGTAGTCGATATCGTCAAGTGCGAATCTGGCACCTGCGATCCTGTTAGCCCAACGGCCCACGAGCGCGCCCATATAAGCACCCGCGGCCAGGTACTCCGCCGGCGTATCGTGCCCGAGCAGGATCTCCGCGCATCGGCCGGTCCTGTCCGGCGTGAGCCACGATACGAGCGCCGCGCCAAGTTCGCTGATCCGTACACAACCTCCCTGCGAATTTGCAAGAAGATACGTTCGCACGTTTCGTCCATCGGGGAGTGTTCCCCAAAAGGCAGCCTTGTTCATGTTTTTCCCGCTTTTTTGCCCATTGATCTCACAACGACGCGTATGACGGGCGCGTGGTCCGGGTCAAGGACACAAGACGTTCGACCGTGAAACTGACCCGGCGCGTCAGCGTCTTTCCCGCGCCGAGAACCGTCAGCCCGCACACGTTATCGCCGTCCTGAATGCAGTTGTGTTCCGACTGGTCATTGACCACCTGAAACGAAAACGAATCTTCCTGAGGATGCGCGCGAAGCCGATAACAGTCCGTATTGCCCACGATCGCGAGAGAAAACTGGCGCGCGGGCCATTCAACCAGCGCTCTCCCGCCCCAGCGAGTAAACGTGTGATCGATCTTTGTCGCCGGCAAATGGTGCGTCACTCCGAACTGCCAGGCCACCGGCGTCGGCACGAGCCTCGGCGCATGGCCGCTTTCTCCGGCCAGCCAGATTCCGCCTGCTGGTGCACTAATGCGCGTATCGAGATCCCGCGTCAGGACAGGCCTGATATCGATTCCGCACTGTAGCGGCGCACGGCCGCAATTCTCGAGTTCCACGGTGATGGCCAATGTCGGCCCATCAAGCTCGTAGGTCTGGATCGCCCGACAGGAACCGGCAACTTCAGTTTTGAGACGGGCGGTTCGCTCGTCGGCGGATTCGACGTTCCAGTCATCCGCGAGCACGACGTAGGCAAGCGGAAACGGTCGTCCGACACCGGTCAGCCGCCCCCCCGACGACTTCCTCGCAGCCCCGAGTACCTTTCCCGGCTTCGTTATCCGAATCAACGGCTGACACGATAGCCCACGAGCAATCGGCATATGACCCGATCGTTCCGCCCGTCGAAAAACGGGTGTCCAGATGCCCCGGTCATGCCAGTCCAGTTGCGTGATGCCGCCGTGCATCCCTGCCTCGATGCCGAGCCGCAGATAAGCGTTCGAAAGCATCGTTTGCCGGTGCATCCTCTCCGCTGCGCCGCAATCGGGGCCACCGAGTCTCGCGGCCTTCACGAAGACAGGTTCTCGTAAATCCGCTTCCCATGTATCGAGCACGTTCCTCTCCCCGATCAGACAGACTGGATGGCAACCGGAAACGCTCAGACCATCGTGACAGGATCGCCGCCGCCATGCTGCTCCGGCCTGCGCTGCCCGCCGTTCGACGGCTCTTTCGAGCGGGGCCCCAGACCGGCGCCGCCCGTGCGGCGGCGTCCCGCCTGTCGCTCGATCATCCGTTGCAGAAGGCAGAACACGCAGAGCAGTGCGCCGATGACAATGCGCGTCCACCACGAACTCAGCGTTCCGTCGAAAGTAATCAGCGTCTGAATCGTGCCGAGAATGCCGACGCCGAAAAGCGAACCGATGACGTAGCCGACGCCCCCCGTCAATAGCGTTCCGCCGATCACCGTCGCGGCAATAGCGTCGAGTTCCATGCCCTGCGCCTGAAGCCCGTAGCCCGAGAGCACGTACAGCGTAAAGATCACGCCGCCGAGCGCCGCGCAGAAACCGCTCAACGCATAGACGGCGATCTTCGTTCGCGCGACCGGCAAGCCCATCAGCAACGCGGAACGCTCATTGCCGCCGATCGCATAGACGTTGCGCCCGAAGCGCGTAAAGTGCGCGATAAAAATCGCGACGACGAGCGCCGCGATGCCGATCAGCGCCCCCGCATTCAGGGAACCGCCGCCCAGCGGCAGGCTCAATGACGCAACCGCGTGGAAAGTCGGCTCGTTGATCGTGATGGACTGTGTCGTAATCAGAAAGCACGCGCCGCGCGCAAGAAACATCCCGGCCAGTGTGATGATGAACGGCTGCAGACGGAAGAAGTGAATCAGCACTCCCATCGCCGCGCCATACAGCGTGCCGAATACGAGCACGATCGGCACGACGATCCAGATGGGCCAATGCAGCCACTCCGCGCCCACCGCGCACAGTATCGTGGTCAACGCGACCACCGCCCCGACCGACAGGTCGATGCCCCCCGACAGGATCACGAACGTCATGCCGATAGCCACGACGAGCAGGAACGCGTTGTCGACGAGCAGGCCCGTGAGTACCTGCATCGAAAAGAATCCGGTGTACATGACGGAGCCAAAGCCGAACAGCGCGACGAACAGCACGATCGTGGCGACGATGGGCAAGGTTCTCGGATCGGCCAGCCGGCCAGTCAACTTTCTCATGATGTGCTCGTTCCGGTGGATGCGCGCTGGCGCGCCGGGGAAAAAAGATTCTTCATTGGTTTGAGCAGCATCGCCCGCGCGGCTTCCGACTGGATCACGCTGACCACGATCACCACGACCGCTTTGACGACGAGCGTGGCCTCGGGCGGCACGCCGATCGAATAGGTCGTATACGTCAGCGTCTGGATAATCAGGGCCCCGAGCACCGTGCCGCCCAGGCTGAAGCGCCCGCCCAGCAGCGACGTACCGCCGAGTGTCACGGCCAGGATCGCATCGAGTTCGAGCAGCAACCCGGCATTGTTTCCATCAGCACTCCGCACGTTCGAGCTGATGATGATCCCGGCCACCGCCGCCATCAACCCGCAGATCACATACACGCCGAACACGATCGCGCTGGAGCGCAGCCCGACCAGCCGCGTTGCAACGGGGTTGATGCCGATGGCGCGCACGAAAAGTCCGAGCGCCGTGCGGTTCACGAGCAGCGTAAGCACCACGCTGACGACGAGCGCGATCCAGACCGAGCACGGCACCATCGCCAGATAGCCATCGCCGAGCCTGAGGTAGCCTTCCGCGCCGATGGGAATGATCTGCCCGCCGGTCAGCAGTTGCGCCACGCCTCGCCCGGCCACCATCAGGATGAGCGTGGCGATGATCGGCTGCATGCCGACGAACGCGACTAGCAGGCCGTTCCACATCCCGGCCAGCAGCCCGACGGCGAGCGCCGCGCCAAGCGCCATGCCGACGCGCGACGGGTCCGCTTCGAGAATGACCGCGGCAGCCGCGCCGGCCATCGCCACCGTCGCCCCGACCGAGATGTCGATGCCGCGCGTCGCGATGACCAGCGTCATGCCGAGCGAGACGATCACGAGCGGGGCGGCACGATTGAGGATGTCGATCGGTGCGCCGAAAAGATGGCCGTCGAGAATCGTCAGGGAAAGGAAACTCGCGCGATGCGCAACGTCGAGAAGAATCAGCAGGATCAGCGTGAGGGCGGGCCAGAGCAACTGATGCCGCGCCAGCGCGTGGAGCCGTTTCATGACTGACCTCCTGCAATGAGTTGATACACCTGGTCCTCCGAAAGATGTTCGCCGGCAATCTCGGCGACCTTGCGCCGGTCGCGCAAAACGGCGATCTTGTGGCTGACGCGCACCACTTCGCTCATTTCAGAGGAGATGAACAGAATCGCGAGGCCTTTCGCGCACAGCGAGCGCACGCGGTCCATGATCTCGAACTTCGCGGCCACGTCGATGCCGCGTGTCGGCTCGTCCAGAATCAGGAGTTTGGGCTCCGTGGCAAGCCAGCGCGCCAGCAGTACTTTCTGCTGATTGCCGCCCGACAGCAGCCCGATCGGCTGCTCGGCGTCGTGTGCCTTGATGCCGAGTTGCGCGATGTACTGCTCGGCCATTTTCCGCTGGCGGGCGTAGCTCAGCAGACGCCACCAGCCGCGTCGCGCCTGCAATGCCAGGATGATGTTCTCCCGGATCGACAATGCGGCGACGATGCCTTCCTTCTTGCGGTCCTCGGGACAACAGGCGATGCCGTGGCGCACCGCGTCGCGCGGCGAAGCGAGCTTCACGCTGTGCCCGTCGATCCGCATCGTTCCGGTGTCCGCGCGTTCGGCGCCGAACACGAGCCGCGCGGTCTCGGTGCGGCCCGAGCCGAGCAGTCCCGCAAGGCCGACGATCTGGCCGGGGCATACGTCGAGATCGACGGGACTCATCAGCCCGCGCCGCCCTACTCCCTGCATGGAAAGGAAAGGCGCAGCCGCGCTCGCCGAACGTGCAGCGTCCGACGCATCGGCCTTGAGCGCCTCGTTCGCGCCTTCGCGGCCGGTCATCTTGGCCACCAGTACGTCGACGGGCAAGTCTTTGGCCAGATACTCGCCTTCGCGCGTGCCATTGCGCATCACGGTAATGCGGTCCGATACCGCATAGGTCTGTTCGAGAAAGTGCGTCACGAACAGAATCGCCATGCCCGCTTCCCTCAAGCGGCGCAGCACGGCGAAAAGCCGCGCGACTTCGCCGTCGTCGAGACTCGAAGTGGGTTCGTCGAGAATCAGCACGCTCGCGTCAACCGACACGGCGCGCGCAATCGCCACCATCTGCTGAACCGCAATCGGATAGGAGTCCAGCGAACGCGTAACGTCGACGAACAGATCCAGCGCGGCCAGGGCCTCGCGCGCTTTGGTATTGATCGCCTTCCAGTCGATCGTTCCGCGCTTCTTCGGATGCCGGCCGGCGAAGATGTTTTCGGCCACCGACAGGTTCGGACAAAGATTCACTTCCTGGTAGAGCGTCTGGATGCCGGCCGCTTCGGCTTCGAGCGGCGCGGCGAAGCGGACCGGCCGCCCACCAAGGCGAATCTCGCCGAGATCATGCGGAAACACGCCCGTCAGCACATTGATGAGCGTGGATTTTCCCGCGCCGTTCTGGCCCATCAGCGTGTGAATCTCACCGGGGAATAGCCGGAAATCGACCTGCTGCAACGCCTTGACGCCCGGGAACGTCTTGTCGATGCCGGTCATTTCGAGAATGGGTAGGTCGCTCATGATCTTCTCGAATAATCTTCGCGAGACCCGCGCAAGGCCGCGCCGAAATGGTTAGGGAACCGTAGTGAATCACCCGGGCGCTTCATGCGCGCCGTCGCAGTTAACTCGGACCGCGCTTGCCGCACCGGAATCGGCCGCACCGCATGGTAGCGCACGGCAAGCGTTCAGTGACCGAAGGCCTCGACCTCGACGTGCCTGCCGAGCAGGAACGCGTCGGCGACGAGGCGCAACGGACGCACGTCCACGTCGTCGATGCCCTGCGCGATAAGCTCGTGAAAGCGCTCGTAGAGCGCCGCGTATTCGCGCTCGGCTTCGAGCTCGACCGGCTCGCCCGCGATAGCGAGGCGCTTGCCGCCCGCCGCGATCGAGAGCAAACCGTCGGTCGTTTCGACATCGATTTCCCATTGCTCGACAGGGCCGTGGCGCCAGTCGAATTCGGCGCGCACCGGCACGCCGTCGGTATCGATGCAATCGAGTTCGGCGGCGATCGGCGTCGAGCAGTCGCGCGGCACATGCAGCGTCGCGCCGCGCAGCAGCACCTCGCGCGGCAAGATGCGCGTGACGATCGAGAGCGCGTTGATGCCCGGATCGAACACGCCGAGCCCGCCCGGCTCCCAGATCCATTGCTGGCCCGGATGCCAGCGGCGCACGTCTTCCTTCCAGCGCACGTGCACGGCGCGAAGCGTTCGCCCGGCGAGCCACGCGCGCGCCGGTTCGACGGCGCTCGCACAGCGCGAATGCCACGTCGCGAACAGCGTACGGCCGCGTTTTTGCGCAAGCTCGCGCAATGCCTCGACTTCGCTCACGCTCGCGCCCGGCGGTTTTTCGAGCATCACATGCTTGCCTGCTTCGAGCACGGCGCGCGCCTGCGCATAACGCACCTGGGGTGGCGCGCAGAGCGAGACGGCGTCGAGGTCGGGCTCGGCGGCCAGCAGCGCGCCGATATCGGTGTAGTTGCGCACGCGCTCCACCTGCGCATTGCGGCTCGCGCTGGCCACGAGCTCGAAGCCCGCATTGCCGGCGATGGCGGGCAGGTGCTGGTCGCGCGCGATCTTGCCGACGCCGACGATACCCAGCTTGTACGACGCATTCATGAGTGTCTCCGTCACCTTGTTATTCTGACTGGAACTGGATCGCTACCGGGCTATTTCGCCCAGCGCAGCACGAGCGGGTCGAGCCGGCGAGCGATATCGACCAGTTCCTTGCGCGTCTCGGGATGCATCGAGGGTAGCGGATGACGCGGCAGTTCGCAGTCGATCACGCCGCCTTCCTTCATCAGCGACTTGCAGGCGAGCAGACCCGCCTGGCGGTTTTCGTGATTGATCAGCGGGAGCCACTTCTGATAGAGCGCGAAGGCTTCGTCGGTGCGGCCCTGGCGATGCGCTTCGATAATCGGGCGAATGCCGTCCGGAAAGCCGCCGCCCGTCATCGAGCCGGTTGCGCCCGCGTTGAGGTCCGCGAGCAGCGTGATGCCTTCTTCGCCGTCCCATGGTCCTTCGGCCGCCTCGCCCGCGAGCCTGATGAGTTCGCGCAGTTTGTTCGCCGCGCCTGGCGTTTCGATCTTGAAGTACGAGACCTGCTCGATCTCGCGCGCCATGCGCGCGAGGAACGCGGCGCTCAGCACCGTGCCGCTCGCGGGCGCGTCCTGGATCATGATCGGAATGTCGATCGCGTCGGACACGCGCGCGTAGAAGTCGTAAATCTGCGGCTCGGGCACGCGAAAGGTCGCGCCGTGATACGGCGGCATCAGCATGACCATCGCCGCGCCCTGCTCCTGCGCGCGCCTGCTGCGCGCGGCGGCCACGTTCGTGCCATAGTGCGTGGTCGTGACGATCACGGGCACGCGGCCCGCCACGTGTTCGAGCACGCTGCGCGTGATGATCTCGCGCTCGTCGTCCGAGAGCGAGAACTGCTCCGAGAAATTCGCGAGAATGCACAACCCGTCCGAGCCCGCGTCGATCATGAAGTCGACGGCGCGCTTCTGGCTGCGCAAATCGAGTTCGCCGGTTTCGGTAAAGGTTGTCGGCACGACGGGGAAAATGCCCTGATAACGGGGCGTACGGCTCGTAGTCATATCGTCAGTCTTGCTTGAGAAAGAATCAGCGTCCACGCTTTCACGACCCGCTCGCGGCACGCGGCGGCGTGCGCAACGCCGCGCGCACGGCGAACGTCACGAGCACCGCGAACACGAGCGTGGCCGCGAGAAAGTATAGGCCGGCCGCGAGGCTGCCCGTTGCGTCCTTGATGAGCCCGATGCCATAGGGGCCGAAATAGCCGCCGAGATTGGCAAGCGAATTGATCGTCGCGATCCCGACGGCCGCGCTCGCGCCCGTCAGAAACTCGCCGGGCAGCGCCCAGACCACGGCCTGAATCGAATAGATCGAGAAAGCGGTCAGGCAGATAAACAGCAGTTGCAGCGCCGGCGCGCGGAACCATGCGCTTGCGGCCATCGTCAGCGCCGCGGCGGCAGAGACCACGACGATATGGCCGTAGCGTTCGCGATGCCTGTCCGAATGACGCGGCACGACGAGCAGCCCCACCACCGCGAACAGATACGGCACGGCGGAAAGCAGGCCCGCCGTCGAATCGCTCACGCCGAACGCCTTGATGATGGTCGGCAACCAGAGCGACAAACCATAGATGCACAGCGGAAACGGCAGGAACAGCAGCGCGAGCAGCAGCACGCGGTGATCCTTGAGCGCACTGAACGGATTGCGATGCGTGTCGAGCTGGTAGGCGCGCCGGTCGGCGGCAAGCTCGCGCTCGATCCAGCGGCGCTCAGTTTCGCCGAGCCAATGCGCGTGCGCGGGCGACTCCGGCAACAGACGCAGCGTGGGAATGCACAGCAGCACGGCCGGCAAGCCGCTCACGACGAACAGCGTCTGCCAGTTCGACATGCCGAGAAAGCCGTGCGTTTCGAGCAGCGCGCCGGCGATCGGGCCGGTAACGATGCCCGCGATGGGCTGAGCGAGTACCAGCAGACCGATCACGCGCGCGCGGTGGCGCATCGGAAACCAGTGTGTGAGGAAATACAGAATGCCGGGATAGAGCCCGGCCTCGGCCGCGCCCAACAGAAAGCGCAGCGCATAGAAACTGGTCGGGCCGCTCACGAGCGCCATCGCCATCGTGATCACGCCCCACGTGAAGAGAATTCGCGCGAACCATACGCGCGCGCCGAAGCGCGCGAGCGCGAGATTGCTCGGCACTTCGCAGAGGAAATAGCCGATAAAGAAGAGGCCCGCGCCGAGTCCATAGGCGGCATCGGACAGGCCCACGGCCGCGTTCATATGCAGCTTCGCGAAGCCGACCACCGTGCGATCGACATACGCGACCACGTAGATCAGCGCGAGAAACGGCACGAGCCGGCGCGCGATATGGCCGACGATCTGCTTTTCCTCTCCGCTTTCAGCGGCCGCCGGCGCGACCGCCTCACCGGATTGCAACGCGTTCGTCATACTGTCTCCTTGATTGCGCTCGCCAGCCGACGTCGTGCCGCGCCGCCGGCTGGCGCGTCGGGCACGCGGATGGCCGCGTCGCGCACGGCCATCGAGCGGGCGTCAGCCGGCGAGCCGAATCGCCCTGATTAGTTTTTTAAATCCGTCAATGCGAGTGGCGCGGCACAGCCGACCCACGCTTGCCGACGAGAAAGTCGAGATCGCAGCCCTCATCGGCTTGCAGCACATGATCGACATAGAGGCGCGCGTAACCGCCCTTGCCGATCTGCTCCGCCACGCCGGGCGCGGCGGCGGGATCGACGTCGCTCAAGCGGCGCTTCAGTTCTTCGTCGCTGATGTCGAGATGCAGGCGCCCCGCTTCGCAGTCCAGTTCGATCCAGTCGCCGTTGCGCACCGCCGCCAGCGGTCCGCCCGCCGCCGCTTCGGGCGCGACGTGCAGCACCACCGTGCCGTAGGCCGTGCCGCTCATGCGTGCATCGGAAATCCGCACCATGTCCTTCACGCCCTGGCGCAGCAGCTTGGGCGGCAAGCCCATGTTGCCGACCTCGGCCATGCCGGGGTAGCCGCGCGGGCCGCAGTTCTTCATCACGAGAATCGAGTCCTTGTCGACGTCGAGCGATTCGTCGCCGATCGTCGCCTTGTAGTGGTCGAAGTTCTCGAATACGACGGCACGGCCGCGATGCTTCAAAAGCTCGGGGGTAGCCGCCGACGGCTTCAACACCGCGCCGCGCGGCGCGAGATTGCCGCGCAGGATGCAGATGCCGCCGTCCGCGATAAGCGGATTGTCGATCTGGCGGATCACCTCGTCGTTGTAGTTGGGCGCTTCGCGCACGTTGTCCCAGAGGGATTTGCCGTTGACGGTCAATGCGTCGGGATGCGGCAGCAGCTTCGCTTCGCCGAGCCGGCGCAGCACCGCCGGCAGGCCGCCCGCGTAATAGAACTCTTCCATCAGGAAGCGGCCAGAAGGCTGAAGATCGACGATGGTCGGCGTATTGCGGCCAATGCGCTGCCAGTCTTCGAGTTCGAGATGCACGCCGATGCGGCCCGCAATCGCCTTCAGGTGAATCACCGCATTGGTCGAGCCGCCGATCGCCGCATTGGTGCGAATCGCGTTCTCGAACGCTTCGCGCGTGAGGATCTTCGAGAGCGTCAGGTCTTCGAGCGCCATCTGCACGATGCGGATGCCCGACATATGCGCGAGCACGTAGCGGCGCGCATCGACGGCGGGAATCGCGGCGTTGTGCGGCAGCGAGACGCCGAGCGATTCGGCCATGCAGGCCATCGTCGAGGCCGTGCCCATCGTGTTGCAGGTGCCCGCCGAGCGCGACATGCCCGCTTCGGCCGCGAGGAAATGATGCAGGTCGATCTCGCCCGCCTTCAGCGATTCGTGCAGCCGCCATACCGCCGTGCCCGAGCCGATGTCCTGGCCTTCGAGCTTGCCGTTCAGCATCGGGCCACCGGTCACGACGATGGCCGGCACGTCCACGCTCGCCGCGCCCATCAGCAGCGCGGGCGTGGTCTTGTCGCAGCCGCACAGCAGCACGACGGCGTCGATCGGGTTGCCGCGAATCGCCTCTTCCACGTCCATCGCGGCGAGATTGCGCGTGAGCATGGCCGAGGGGCGCAGGTTCGATTCGCCGTTCGAGAACACCGGGAATTCGACCGGAAAGCCGCCCGCCTCGTAGATGCCGCGCTTCACGTGTTCGGCGAGCTTGCGGAAATGCGAGTTGCAGGGCGTCAGCTCCGACCACGTATTGCAGATGCCGACGATCGGCCTGCCGTCGAATTCGTGCTCGGGAATGCCCTGGTTCTTCATCCAGCTTCGATACATGAAGCCGTTTTTATCCGTGGTGCCGAACCACTGTTGGGAGCGTAGTTTGGGTTTGGTTGCCGACATGGGTGCGTGGTGTGGGATTCAATGTTCGGCTTAGTCTAGGGATAAACGCGATATCCTTCTAATGAAATATTCGCTCTTTCCCATATCAAAACCGGCATTGGTATAAACACCTAAGGCCATGGGAAACCCCGCGGGCCCACGATTTCCGCCTGCTACACCCCCGATGATCGGCACATTAAGGCGTGCGAGCCGCGCAAGTGACGGGCCGCCGCATCGAGATCGAGCCGCTGCTCACGCACGAGCCGTGCAGCGAGTGAAACCGATATGCGGAGTACTGCTTAGGTATGTTGCCGGCTCGTGGAACGATCCGCGGCGCGCGGACGGATTCCGCGCGCCGGCCACGTCGTCTAAACGAAAACGTCCAGCCGTTCGGCAAGCTCGCCGAATCCTTCGAGCACCATGTCCGGCGACATTCGCTGGCACTGCTCGCGATCGCCGTAACCGTAAGCGGCCCAGCACGCGTGAGCGCCGATATTGCGCGCGAGCCCCAGATCGGCATGCGTATCGCCGACCACGACGATCTGCTCCGGCAAGACATCGGGAAACGCCGGCGCGATCAAGGTGCTATAACACGCCGGATCGGGCTTCTTCGCGATGCCCGGTGGATCGCAAACGAGCAGATCGATAAAGCGGCCAATGCCGAAATGATCGATGGCCTGTTGCACCGCGGCTTCCGATTTGTTGCTGGCGATCACCATCGCCACGCCCTTCCGTTTCAAAGCCGCCAAAGTCCGCTCGACGTCCGGAAAGATAAACGAGTGAGCGAGACCATGCTGCAGATAGAGCGCGCGATACGTCGCCGCCCACTGCCCGGCTCCGTCCGTGCCGAGGCGCCCGTCCGTCAGCATCGACATCGCTTCGCTCATCACCACACCGGCCGCGATCGCGGCTTCGAGGCGATCGGGTGCGGGCCGCTCGACACCATAGTGATCGAAAGTCAGATTGATGCAGTGACGAATGGCGTCATGACTGCCGCACAGCGTACCGTCGAAATCGAGGATGCAAAGTCTGATCATAAAAACCCGCAAAATAATGAAAACGTCGTCACTGACAGAGTGATGAGCGTAGCCGCCCGCATACGCTATCGTGTTACCCTTCAACAGGTCAGTGCCCGAGTGTCGGCGTACCCAGGTACGAGCGGCAATTCACAACGCGACACTCAATAATTCAGATAACGATTGCAAGCTCCATGGCTCCGGTTAGTTTAAACGACGTCGCTCGCGCGGCCGGCTGTTCCGCCTCTACGGTTTCGCGCGTACTGCGCACGCCGCACGTCGTGCGCGATGAAGTCGTGCAGCGCGTGCTCGCGGCCGTGCGCAAGCTCGGCTACACCCCGAACAACGCGGCGCGGGCGCTGCGCTCGCGCCGCACGCGAATGATCGGCGCCGTGCTGCCCACGCTTGAACATGCGATCTACGCCCGCCTCGCCAATGCGCTCGAAAGCGATCTCGCGGCCGATGGCTACTCGCTGATCGTCACGACCTCGGGATTCGACGCGCACAAGGAACTGGAGCAGACGCAACTGATGATCGAGCGCGGCGCGGAAGGCGTGGTGCTCGTGGGCGATGCGCACGAGCGCGCGCTCTACGAATTCCTGAGCCTGCGCAACGTGCCGTATATCAACACCTATGTCTATACGCGGCAAGCGGCGCATCCGTGCGTCGGCTTCGACAACCGGCGCGCGGCGCGGCAGGCCACCGACTATCTGCTGAGCCTCGGCCATACCGGGATCGCGATGCTCACCGGCGTACGCAAGGACAACGACCGCGTTCGCGCGCGCATCCAGGGTGTCGAGGAAGCATTGAAGGAACGCGGCCTGACGATCGCGCAGGAACGCATCATCGAAGGGCCTTATTCGATTACGGCCGGACGCAACGGCATGCGCCGGCTGCTGAATCTTGCCGTGCGGCCCGAGGCCGTCATCTGCACGAGCGACATTCTCGCGTTCGGCTGTCTCGCGGAATGCGTGAGCGCGGGCATTGCCGTGCCGCGCGAACTGTCGATCACCGGCTTCGACGACCTCGACTTCGCCGCGCATCTGAACCCGCCGCTCACGACAATGCAGGTTCCCGCGATTGAAATGGGCACCCAGGCCGGGCGCTTTCTGATCGATACGCTGGAAGGCAAGTCGCCGCTCGACCGCGTCGAGCTCGAAGCACGGCTCATCATTCGCGGCACCACGGGACAGCCGGCCGCTTCGAAGAAACGCCGCGCATGAGCAAGCGCGCGGCTGCGCGGCGCGCGGACCATACGGCCCGCGAGGCTGCCTTATAGTCCGCTGCGCCGGACCATCATCGTCGTCGTCCTGCCTTGTTGCACGCACTCGCCGCGCTGATTGAACACGTCGATCGCGAGCACCACGATGCCACGGTCGGCGCGCTTCGTCTCGCGCTTCGATTCCACGCGCATCACGGCCGTGATACGGTCGCCGCTCAGCACGGCCTGCTTGTAGTCCCACGTCAGCGAAAGCGTGGCGACCGCCTGCAAGCGCCACGCACAACGCATTTTCATCGCATCGACGAGCGAGACGATCAACAGGCCATGCGCGATGCGCCGCTCGAAGCCGAGCGCGCGGGCCGCCTCGTCGTCGGTATGAACCTCGTAGAAATCGCCGCCGACGCCCGCGAAGGCGACGATGTTCGCATCGGTGATCGTGAAGCCGCCCAGCTCGACCGAGTCGCCCACATTCAGGCCGTCGAAGTCGCGCCCTGCCATGCTCATGTCCTGATTCGCTGCGTTCACGGCGTCACCACCCATTTGAGAATATGCTCGGCCACGCTCACCAGTTCGCCCTCCTGATTGACGATGCGAATCTCGGCCACCGTGCGGCGGCGTTCGGGATCGACATCGCGAATCGTATAGTCGAGCCTGAGCGTATCGCCCGCGAAAACGGGCTTCAGAAAGCGCACGCGGTCGTAGCCGAGCGACACCGGCGTCTCGCGCTCGCGCACGCCTTGCACGCGCTCCACGATCGCCGTCGAGCAGGCCGACATATAGGCCACCATCAGTGCGCCGTGCGCGATCACGCGGCCATACGCGCTGGCGGCCATGGCCTGTTCGTCGACGTGGTTCGGCGAGTGGTCGCCGCTGACATCGGCAAATGCGCGAATTGCCTCGGCACTGACGTGTTGTTCGAGCGAAACGGTATCGCCCGGCTTCAGATAGAAATCGCTCATTGGCCTCTCCGATGGCATCAGGCCGGCGCGTTCGTGTTCGCGAGACCGCGTCCGGACACGACGCCCTCGTTGGCGAGCGTCTGGATCCGGTCGGCGCCATAGCCGAGTTCTTGCAGAATCTGCTGCGTATCGTGTCCGATCTCGATGGCGAGGTGCCGTACCGCGGGCACTTCTCCGTCGTAACGCAGAGGATGATTGATGAGCGTCGCCGTGCCGCCCTTGATATCGACCGTTTCGAACACGCGGTTGTGCTGCGCCTGAGGGTTGTCGCGCAAGTCGCTATAGTCCTGCACGGGCGCCCACCACATGGCCTTGGCATCGAGCGCTTCGGCCAGCGCATCGAGACGGTAGCGCTTCACCGCGTTCGCCGTGGCACGCGCGTAGGCATCGCGCTCCTCGTAGGGGTTGCAGTTCGCGAGCGCGCGCAGCCCATCGTCGTCGAGCGCTTCGGCAAACACCGCGGGATTGTTCAGCGAGATCGCCACCGCGCGATCGTCCGCCGTGCGATAGATGCCATACGGCGCCTGATGGAACCACGTCGACAAATGCGCGTCGCGCTCGAATACGGCCGCGCTTTTCTCCGCGGTCAGATAGTTGGTGATCGCTTCGGCCTGCAAATCGATGCCCGCGTTGAACAGGTTGCCTTCCACGCGCGTGCCCTCGCCGGTCTTCATGCGCTTCACGTAAGCGCCGAGAATGCCCATTGCGAGCAACGCGCCGCCATGCTGGTCGCAGATCGCCGCACCGACCGCCGTCGCGCCGCCGCCCGAGGCGGCCACGAGCCCGGTGCGTGCCTGGATCATCAGGTCCTGGCCGGGCATGTCGCGCATCGGGCCGGAACCGCCGAAGCCGCTCGCCGACGCGTAGATGATGCCGGGCTTGCGCGCCTTCACCGCGTCATAGCCGAGGCCAAGGCGATCGAGCACGCCGGGCCGGAAGTTCTCGACCACGGCGTCGGCCTCGTCGATCAGCTTCAACGCAATCTCGCGGCCTTCCTGCGATTTCAGGTTCAGTGCGATGACGCGCTTGTTGCGGTTCGCGCAGAGAAAGAACGCGCTGACGTCCTCGACGAACACGCCCGCGCCGGACCAGTGCCGCTCGTAGGCACCGCCGATCGCCTCGATCTTGACGACGTCCGCACCCATGTCGGCGAGATATTGAGTCGATGCCGGCCCTTGCAGATAGTGGCAAAAGCTGACGATGCGCATACCTTCGAGCATTGTTTTCTCCAGAAAACGATAGATTGAAATCCGCTTGTTGAAATCGGCCTAGCGCGCGGAGTTGGCCGCGAGCGGCAGCGACGCCGCCGCGTGAGCACGCTTCACGCTGCTCGCCAGCAACACGGCCACGATCAGCGCGCCGCCCATGAACAGATACGACGAGGCCGGGTCGCCCGTGAGCCCCGTCAGATAACCGACCGCGTAGGAGCCGAGGAACGAGCCGAGTGCGCCCACGCTATTGATCAATGCTAACGCACCGCCTGCCACGGTCCGCGGCAGGACTTCGGGCGCAATCGAGAAGAACGGCGGAAAGACGACGTACATGGCGATACCGGCAACGGTCAGCAGAGCGAACGACAGCCAGAAATTCGACGCGCCCACGAAGTACAGCGCGAAGAACGCCAGCGAGGCGATCGCGAGCGGCACCGCGACGAAGAGCTTGCGGTTCTGCAGGCGATCCGACATCCACGCGACCGGCAGCATGCAGACCACGGCGCCGAAGTACGGCACGGCCGACAGCCATCCCGTGTTGACCATGCTGAGCGTCGCGCCGTGCCGCAGGATCGACGGCAGCCACAACAGGAAACCGTAGAAACCGAGGCTCTGGAAGAACAGCACGCCCGCCAGCTTCCACACCGCGGCCGTGCGGAACGCTTCGCGATAGTTCTTCACCGGCGCGAGGTCCTTCTGCTCTTCGGCCAGCGAGTTCTCGATCGCGGCCTTTTCCTCGGCGCTCAACCAGCCCACTTGCGAAGGCCGGTCGCGCACGACGGCAATCCAGACGAACGCCCACAGCACCGCCGGCAGGCCTTGCGCAATGAACATCACGCGCCAGCCCCACGACTGCACGAGATAGCCCGACACGACCGACATCCACAGGATGGTCGCCGGATTGCCGAGCAGGAAGATCGTGTTGGCCCGCGAGCGCTCGCGCCTCACGAACCAGTTCGACACGTACACGAGCATGCACGGCATCACGGCCGCCTCGACGATCCCGAGCGCGAAGCGCACGGCCATCAGCATCGGCACGCTGGTGACGACGCCCGTCAGCGCGGCGAGGCCGCCCCACGCGATCAGGCTGAAGAAGATCAGGCGCCGCACGCTGCGTCGTTCCGCATACATGCCGCCCGGAATCTGGAAGAAGAAATAGCCGAGAAAGAACAGCGAGCCGAGTAGCGAAGAGGTCGAGCGGCTGATGCCGAGATCGTGGTCGATGCCCGCGGCGGCCGCGAAACCGTAGTTCGCGCGATCGAGATACGCGAGGCTGTAGGTGATAAACGCGACGGGCAGGATGATCCACCATCGCTTGATGGGAAGGGTTGTTCCGGCCATCTCCGGTCTCCTTGTGTTCTGGTTTGCTGTCGATTCGGCCGCGATGCGCGGCCCGTTGCTCGCGTCCTGATCTATCTCTGACAACGATTGCAAGAACAATAGGCCCGATTTGGCATCGTTGTCAATCCACTCTTTTTCATTTCGATCACCCTGTAAACCCTGGCATTTCTCTAAATAGCCTTATATTAAGGACCTTTAGGAGATTTTCACGTTGCCGGCTCTTGCCACTGGGTCTTGCCTTCGCAGGCAAATTGACGCACAGTGACAACGTTGTCAAATTCCTGCCTGGCTCTGTCATTACGCCGGGCATATCCATGACAGGAGAAAACATGAGCAGCTGGTTGAACGACGGCATCGAAGCGGCCGTAAACAAGGTACGCGCCCAGGCAAGCCGCGGCGGCGACTTTCCGCATATCACCGAGGCCGGGCAATGGTGCACGACGCCCGACGGCGTATGGACCGGCGGCTTCTGGGCGGGCCTGCTCTGGCTCAGCTACGAAGAACAGAAGAGCGACGCACTGCTCGCGGCCGCGGTGTCGTTCACCGAGCGCCTGCTGCCGCGCGCGTCGGACCCCGTCAACCACGATCTCGGCTTCATGTTCTATCCGAGCGCGATCAAGGGCTGGCGTCTCACCGGCGACGAGCGCTATTTCCAGGCCGCGCTCACCGCCGCCAACAGCCTCGCCGGGCAGTTCAATCCGCAAGGCGGCTTCATTCCGGGCTGGGGCTTCTTCGGCAGCGAAGACTGGTCGGGCTCGGTCCTGATCGACACGCTGATGAATCTTCCGCTGCTCGTCTGGGCCGTCAATCATGGCGCCGACGCGCAGTTGCTCGAGGTCGTGCAGCGCCATACGAAAACGGCGCTCGCCAACCATCAGCGCGAGGACGGCTCGGTCTTTCATGTGTACAAGTTCAATACCGCCGACGGCACGCCGATTGCCGGCGACACCTACCAGGGTCTCGACGCATCGAGCGCATGGTCGCGCGGCCAGGGCTGGGCGCTCGCCGGCCTCGCGATGCTCGCGGACATGACCGGCTCGCAGGAGTACTTCGCAGCAGCCCAGCGCGTTGCCGACTACGTGGAAAAGCACTTGCCGGAAGATCGCGTTCCGCCGTGGGATTACTCTGCGGACGGCGTACCGGTCAAGGATTCGTCGGCGGGCGCGATCACCGCGTATGGCCTCATCCGGCTCTGGGAACTCAGTTCCGATGCGCGCCATCTTGCCCTCGCCGAAGCGATGCTCAAAGCGCTGTGCGAAGATTGCCTCGCGAGCGACGACCGCGCGCCGATTCTCGCGCATGCCACGGCGGATTTGCCGCACGGCCTCGGTATCGATGAATCGGTCATCTATGGCGACTACTATTTCCTCAAGGCACTGCTGACGTTGCGCGGCATCAAGGAACAGAATGGGCAACGCGGAAGCGGCGCAGGCTCGCTCGCACAGACCTCGAACGGATAGAACACGACAAGACTCGACGCGAGTGAATCATCATGGAAACGACCACGCAAACGATCACGCAGGAACACTTTGACGCCGTCGCCGTACTCACGCTGAACCGGCCCGAGCGCATGAACGCGCTCAGCAAGCCTTTGCTGCAAAGTCTCGACGACGCGCTGACACGCCTTGCCGACGATGCGCAAACGCGCGTCGTCGTGCTGACGGGCGCGGGCACGAAGGCTTTCTCCGCGGGCGCGGATATCAACGAGCAGCGCGACTTCTCGCCCACGGACGCCTACGAGCATATGCGTTGGGGGCAGGCGATTTTCGATCGCATCGAGACGTTTGCCAAACCGACGATCGCCGCCATCAACGGCGTCGCCTTCGGTGGCGGCCTCGAGCTGGCGCTGGCGTGCGACCTGCGGATCGTCGCCGACACTGCGCGGCTCGGCCTGCCCGAAATCACGCTGGCGAGTTTCCCGGGATGGGGCGGAACTCAGCGCCTGCCCGCGCTGATCGGCGCGTCGCGCGCCATGCGAATGATGCTCACGGGCGATCCCGTATCGGCACAGTGGGCACTCGATGCGGGTTTGGCGAACGAGGTGGCCAACGCGGACACGCTGCGCGATCAGGCGCTGACGCTTGCGAACGCGATCGCGCGGCATGCCGGCGAAGCGCTGGCCGAGTTGAAATCGGTAGTGCGCACCGGATTGCGCGAGGGTCGCGCAACCGGCCTCGAAGCGGAAGCTCGCGGAGTGGGCCGGCTGTGGGGCTCGGCCGCGCAGAAGGAAGCACAAGCGGCTTTCTTTGCCAGAAGAAAGCGCGCTGCGCCGGATGCGGGATGAGGCGCCTGTACATAGAGAAGAAGACACCATAAAGCTTCCGCCTGGAAGTTTTATGGTGAATCGAGCCTGAGAAAAATATCGGCAGCACTCCGGAAGCATTGATCTGAAGAAATGCGGCGGACGCCAGCCGTTGCCTCCCAAACACCCGCCAAACCACACCCAGTCCATTCGCAGTACTTCGAAGCGACTGTTCTCGCCCGCCACCCATGCAACCTCGCGCCGGTTGCGATAAAAGTGGCCGCCCCGTCAAAGCCCCGCAGCATCCCTCAAAGCCACCTGCAATTTGCACTCGACCCGCCGTGCGGGACGATCCACGCCGGCAAAAAACGGAGCGAACCTCGTCACGCTCCGGATCGTCTACCGCGCTTCGCTGCCGACCAGCTCGTCATGCCGAAGCGAACTGCCGTTGACATTGACCGACCTCTGAGCCGTGATGCCGGTGCCGTCGAACAGAACTTCAACGGTATCGCGGAATGCGGTCTCGGGGAAAATCCAGACCATCTGCAAACGCTTGTCGTCGAGCCACGTCGCGCGCGCGACCACCGCGCTGTTATTCATCTCGTAACCGTGGTGCAGATCGCTGCCCGGCATATCGGTTCGACCTTCGATCCAATGCCCGATTCCGGCCACGATCATGTGTGCCCCGCGCGCATCGAACTGCGTGAAGGAGCATCGATCGTCCGAGCATGCGAACTGGACCGCTTCGACACCATACCGATTCGCTTCGATCTCGAAGCGTCGCGCGCCGGTCCATGCCGCCGTCGCGGATTTCCTGAGCGGCTCCTTCCAGAGAGTCGGCGCCTCTTCGTGCTGCCAGTGCGCGAGCTTTTCGATAAGCCGCTTATCGGCCGAGGCGGAAGCAGAAGCCGCGGTATCGCCATTCGTGAATGCCGCGGGAAAATGCTGTTCGATATGAGGAAAGAGCCTGAAACTGCCCTGGATCGCCCCCATCACGGCAAGCGCCGCGTTGTGCTCCGGAAATACCGTCACCATCTGCACGAATCGTCCGATTGCGCTATAGCTGCCGTCCGGCCGGGTCCACCAGTGATAACCATATTTGAAGGGCTCGCCATGCGGCTGGGTCGCCACGCGCACCCAATCTTCCGGCAGCACGCGCTGCCCGTTCCACACGCCGTCCTGAGCATGCAGCATGCCGAGCTTGAGCAGATCGACCAGCCTGGCCGAGAATCCGTTGCCGCCGGGATTGATGCCGTCCGGGCTGACGTCCCACGTTTCGCCCGTCACGCCTAGCGGTTCGAGCAGACGCGGCTTCAGATAGTCGTGCGCCAATTGACCGGTCACACGGCTCAGGATCGCCGAAAGCATGTAGCTGGCCGCGCTCGTGTACACGAAGGTCGAACCCGGTTCATGAGCGAGCGGAATCTTGAAGAATTCGGCGATCCAGCTGGTATTCAGAACGCGCCACACCGCGCCCGATGTTTCGCTTTCATGCCCGGCGCGCATGGTCAGCAAATCTTCGACCGTCATCTGCGCGAGCCAGCCTTCCACGGGACCGGCATAAAGCTCCGGAAAGAACGAGACGACTTTGTCGGTCAGCTTGAGTCGGCCCTCTGCAAGCGCGAACGCGATTGCCGACGCGACAAAGCTCTTGGTCGCCGAGTGCATGATGCGCGTGCGATCGGCCCGATAAGGCCAGCGATACCCTTCCGCCACGACGCGGCCATCACGGCTCAGCATGAAACCGTGCAGATCGAGACCCGCGGCCTCGACATCGTCGAGAAACGAGACCACGGCATCGGCATTCACGCCGGTCATGGATGGCACGGCACGCTCCAGCCCGTCGCTGAAAACATTCGACGGCGACGCTGAAGGCAGCCCATTGGAAACAGCGGTCGACTCTGGCATAGGCACCCTGATTCAATGACAAACAGACATGACACGGTCTCCCTCATCGGGGCTGACCACACGAAAAGACTGTAGCGGCGCGAACCGGATTGAGGAAGTCGCTACAGCCGATCACTATGTGTAATTCCGATCACCCCGCCGCCGCCCGGCCTGTACGCTCACGGGCATGCGATCGCGGCATCGCATCAGTCGCCGGCCTTTTCCCGGGCCGCGTTGTGAAGGTGCATCTTGAGAAAATTGGCCGCGGCCTCGCGCTGGTCGGACAGCAGAAGATCGATCAAGGTCAGGTGCTCGCGGCAACGTCTCTCCGCCTGATTGCGATCGACGGCTTTCCGATACTCCATCAGGCGACGCAACCGGTCGAGACGCCGCAGGCCATCGAGAATGAACGCATTGCCCGAGCAGGCGGCAATGGTTTCGTGCAGCCGGCTATTCGCGTCGAACAGCGCGGCGGGCGAAGCCGTGCGCACCTCACCGTTGACGAGCGCCTCCTGCTCCGCACGGCATTGCAGCAGCGCCTCGCGATCGAGCCGAAAAGTCGGCTCCAGAATGCCGGCCGATTCGATCAGCAACCGGTAGCGATAGCCCTGCCGATAGGTTTCGGCCGAAGTCAGCATCGGCAGGAACATCCAGCCGTGCCCGGGCCGCCGTTCGATCCAGCCCTCCTGCGCCATGCGGCGCAGGATCGCATTCAGTTGCGCGCGGGTCACGCCGTAACTGCGCATCAACGCGTTTTCCGTGAAGCGGTCGGCCAGCTTGCCGGCCAGCCGGTCTTCGGCGATCGCGAGATAGACCGCTTCGTCATCGCCGGCGGCGGCCATCTCACCGGCGTCGGCCGACCTGCGGAATGCCGCTTCCGAGACGGCATAGCCGCCGTCGGGATGCGCCATGACGATCTCCTGCACCGCAAGGCGCTTCAAGGCTTCCCGCACCGGCGAGCGCGACACGTTGAACTGCTCCGCGAGGGTCCGCTCGGGCAGGCGTGTCCCGGGTTCGATGCCGGCAACGCGAATGTGCTGATGAATATGTGCCGCGAGCGCATCGGCTAATGGGCGGCTCATTCTGTCGTCCAGAGTAATAGATTTGCCGGGGATTGTAGCATGCCACTATCAGGTATTTTGATTGATAAATATACCTCTCTCACCGCTTTGCCGACCGAACAGGCTTTCAATACACCTCCATGCCACTGCATATTTCTCGGGATATTCTGCGCGATAGCACCGTAGCGACCATAGAACGGGTATACCCCAGTGGTACAAATCATCTTCAAAAGACCAATCGAATGGTATATTGAAAAAACAAAATACCAAACAGATTTCATGTGCGGCAACCCGCGGCACGCACGGAAACGGAACCCTCATCGAAAGGCAAACCTTCATGTTTCGCACCTTGAATCCGGCCACCGAATCCGTCGTGGCAACGTTCGACGCCGCTTCGCCGGCCCGCATCGAACAGGCGCTCGACGACGCCGTCGCCACTCAGCGGCCGTGGTCGCAAGTGCCGATCGCGCAGCGCGCGGCAGTCGTCGCGCGCATCGGCGAAGTACTGCTGCGTCGCAAGGAAACGTTGTCGCAACTGATTACGCTGGAGATGGGCAAGCCCATCGTCGAGGCCGAAGCCGAGATCGAGAAGTCGGCCGCGACCTGCGGGTTCTATGCCGCCAACGCGGCGCAGTTCCTCGCCGACGAACCGGTCGCCAGTGCCACGGGCAGCCAGATCGTCTACGACCCGCTGGGTGTCGTGCTCGCGGTCATGCCGTGGAATTACCCGATATGGCAGTTCATCCGCTTCGCCGCGCCCGCGCTCTGCGCCGGCAACGGGATCATCCTCAAACACGCCGGCAACGTGCCGCAATGCGCGCTTGCGATCAACTCAGTATTCGCCGATGCCGGTGTGCCGCCGGGACTCGCTGCGTCCCTGCTGATCCAGCCCGAGAACGTGGCGGCACTGATTAGCGACTCGCGAATCGCCGCGGTCACGCTGACCGGCTCGACCGCGGTCGGCAAGCTCGTCGCCTCGCAAGCGGGCGCCGCCATGAAAAAGCAGGTACTCGAACTCGGCGGCTCCGATCCCTTCATCGTGCTGGCGGACGCGGATGTGGAGCGCGCCGCGCAAGCGGCCGTCAAGGCACGCTTTTCGAACACCGGTCAAAGCTGCATTTCCTCGAAGCGCTTTATCGTCGACGCAGCCGTCGCGGATCGCTTCGTCGAGTTGTTCTGTGCCGGCGTGGCTCAACTGAAAGTCGGCGCCCCCACCGATCGCAGCGTAACCATCGGGCCGCTCGCGCGCGCCAATCTTCGCGACGAGCTGCATCGCCAGGTTGAACTGAGCGTTGCCGCCGGTGCCGTGCTGAAAACCGGCGGACAGCCGCTGCCGGGCCAGGGCTTTTTCTACGCGCCGACCGTTCTCGACCACGTGACGCCCGACATGGTCGCCGCTCGCGAGGAAACCTTCGGCCCCGTTGCGGCGGTCATGCGGGTCAAGGATACCGATGCGGCCATCGCGCTGGCGAACGATACGGAGTTCGGTCTCGGCGCCGCGCTCTGGACCACCGACCTGACGCGGGCACAGCAACTCGTGCGGAAGATCGAGGCGGGCGCCGTTTTCGTCAACAGCGTGGTGGCGTCCGACGCGCGGCTGCCGTTCGGCGGCATCAAGCAGTCCGGTTACGGGCGCGAACTCGGCGCCGTCGGCATGCGTGAATTCACCAACATCAAGACCGTCTGGATCAATCCGGCTCGCTGAGCCCGATCCACCCTCAGGAGAACATCATGACGATCAAAACACCATCGGGCGCGGCCCTGCTGCGCCCCGAAGACCTGCCGCGCTACGATCGCGGCGGCGGCGCGAGCACGACGCCGCTCGTCGGCAAGAACGTCGGGTCCGCGAGCTTCATCACCGGGTACACGTCGTTCGAGCCGGGCATGGAAATCCCGTTTCACAGCCATAACTGCGAGGAAAGCGTGGTGCTGGTCGAGGGCGATGCGATCCTCGACATCGACGGGCTCGAATACCGTTTGAAGCCGCTCGATACGACCTTTATTCCGCCGAACGTGCCGCATCGCTTTCGCAACATGTCGAAGACGAATCCCATGAAGATCCTCTGGATCTACGCGCGGCTCGATGCCACCCGCACGCTCGTCGCCAGCGGCGAAACGCGCCCCGTCTCGGCCGAACATCAGACTCCCTCTCCCTGAGCGTCAACATCCGCCATGCGTATTCTCGTTTGTCCCGGCGACGGTATCGGTCCCGAAATCATCGCCGCCTCCATGACCGTTCTCGCCCAGGCCGATCGCGTGTTCGATCTGCGTTTGCAATACGACGTCGAAGACATCGGCTTCGCGAGCCTCGCAAAATACGGCACGACCCTCAGGCCGGAAGTACTCGAAAAAGCTGCCGGTTACGACGGCCTGATTCTCGGCACCATCTCGCACGCCGACTACCCGCCGCCGGACCAGGGCGGCCGCAATGTCTCGGCGGCATTCCGCTGCGATCTCGATCTGTACGCGAATATCCGCCCGGCCCGTACGCGCCCGTTTCTCAGCTCGAACCTTCGCGAAGGCAGGCAGATGGATCTCGTCATCATGCGCGAAGCGACGGAGGGGTTCTATCCCGATCGCAACATGCATCTCGGCTGGGGCGAAATGATGCCGTCGAAAGATATGGCGCTGTCGGTCCGCAAGATTACGCGCCATTGCAGCGAGCGCATCGCGCGGCGCGCTTTCGAACTGGCCATGAAGCGCAAGCGGCGCGTCACCGCGATTCATAAGGCCAACAGCTTCCACATGACCGACGGCCTGTTCCTCGAATGCGTGCGCAACGTGAGCAAGGATTTTCCGGAAGTCGAATTCGACAATCTTCTGATCGACGCCTCGACCGCGCACCTGGTGCGCTCGCCGGAACGCTTCGACGTGATCGTCGCGACGAATTTCTACGGCGACATCCTGAGCGACCTCGCGGCCGAATTGTCCGGCAGTCTCGGGCTGGCCGGCTCGGTCATGGCCGGAGAAACGCTCTGCTGCGCACAGGCCCAGCACGGTTCCGCACCCGACCTCGAAGGCAAGGACACCGCCAACCCGACGTCGATGATGCTGTCGGTCGGCATGCTGATGCGCTGGATCGGCGAACGACGCCGGCTGGCGAACTTCGTGGCAGCCGCAACGGCCATCGAAGCCGCCGTGGACGCCACCCTGGAAAACCCGCTGACTCGCACGGCGGACCTGGGCGGCACGACGGGTTGCAGCGCTTTCGGCAAGCAGGTCGCGCAAGCGCTCGCTGGCGCGTAATCAGGCCAGAGAACGTCGCTCGCCACTCGTACAGGACTGCATCAAGCAGGCAAGCGGGAGAGCCTTTCATCGGGAGCGCACGGCAACGCAAGCGGTCGTGTGCCTCGCCAGGAAAAAGACGCAGCAATAGCGGAGAACGGAAGATGCAAGTCGAATCGATCGGGCGAAACGGCGTTCACACGGCCCAGGAAGCAAGAACCGAGATACAGCGAAGTGCGCTGCGCAAGAATACGTGGCGCTTCATGCCATTGCTTCTGGTCGCGTTCATCATCAACTATCTGGACCGCACCAGCGTCGGTTACGCGGCCCTGACGATGAACTCAGACCTGCGCCTGACGCCCGCGCAGTTCGGATGGGGCGCCGGCATCCTGTTTGCCGGCTATTGTTTTTTTGAAATCCCGAGCAACCTGGCCTTGCATCACTACGGGGCCCGGCGCTGGCTCGCCCGCATCATGATTACGTGGGGACTCGCCGAAGCGGCGACCTCGCTCGTGCAAGGCCCGACCAGTTTCTACATCATGCGCTTCCTGCTCGGTGTCGCCGAGGCCGGTTTCTTTCCCGGGGTCACGCTGTTTCTTTCGTGCTGGTTCCCGCCACGGGAGCGAGTACGCGTGCAGGCGCTGTTCGCGCTCGGCATTCCGCTGTCGGCGATCATCGGCGCGCCGCTGTCGACCTCCATTCTACGGTGGGGCGGATTCGCGGGGATGCATGGCTGGCAGGCCATGTTTATCATCGAGGGCTTGCCGGCCGTGCTCGTCGGCTTCGTCGTGTATGCCGTCCTGCGGAACAAGCCGGAAGACGCCCACTGGCTGACACCGGACGAGCGGACCGAACTCGCCCAGATGCTCAATGAAGGCACGGGTCAGCACATCAAGAAAGACCTGACCTCCGCCTTGAAGGACCCGCGCGTTCTCATGCTGGCGGCCATTCAGTGCGGCTTCGTGCTGGGCGGCTATGGGGTGGGAGTGTGGCTGCCGCAAATCCTGCGGGGCCACGGCCTGCGGCTGTCGGAAATCGGCCTGCTCGCCACCATCCCGCCGCTCGCCTCCGCCTGCGTCCTGCTGACCTGGTCCTATGTCGTCACGCTCAGGGGAAGGCCCGTGACGAACCTCGCGATCATGTGCCTGATCGGCGGCATCGGCCTCGCACTGGCGGCGCACTTCAACTCGCTGGGGGTCGTCATGCTGGGCATCACCCTGACCTCCGCGTCGACCATCTCGGCCGTCGGCATTCTCTGGACGATCCCCACCACCTTCCTGAGCGAGCGGGCCGCGGCGGGCGGACTCGCATTCATCAATTCGATCGGGACACTCGGCGGCTTTGCGGGGCCGTACATCATCGGCATACTCAAAGAGACGACCGGTGCTTTCTCGGCCGGCATATGGGCAATGTCGGTTTTCCTGTTCGTCTCGGCGATTCTCGCCGCCGTCCTCGTGCGCCTCGTCGAGAGCAAGTAAATCGCGCCCGCTCCGATCGGCCTGATGATTCCCTACCCATTCCCATGCGCCTCGCCTACGACTTCAGAACCAGTAGTTTTCGAACAGCGGCAGAACTCGACGCATGGCATCGGCAAAGTTCCGAGCCGGCTCTCGACCCCGATCTGCCGATCGTCGATTGTCATCATCATCTTTGGCAGCGCAAGAACGGAGACTATCTCGTCGACGACTTTCTCGCGGACCTGACGACCGGCCACCATATTCGAGCGACCGTTTTCGTGGAAGGCGGCACCTCCTATTGCGAGCATGCAAGTCCGGCGTTGCGCCCCGTCGGAGAAACGCGGTTTGCGGTGGCATCCGCGCTCGCGGCGCCCGCGCGATGGCGTAACGCAATCTGCGCCGGCATTGTCGCGAGAGCCGACATGATGCTGGGCGACCAGGTGGTGCCGGTGCTGGAAGCGCAGCATGAAGCAGCGGCAGGCCGCTTGCGGGGCATCCGTTTCCCGATCCGCTGGGATGCAGCCGGCATCGGCATGTGGGGACAGACGTACGCGCAAGGACGCAGCACCGACCGATCCTTTCGCGCGGCATTCCGTCACCTTCGCGCGTTCGACCTGAGTTTCGATGCGTTCGTCTATCACCATCAGTTGAACGAAATCGCCGCTCTGGCGGGAAGTTTTCCCGAGACCCGCATCATCGTGAACCACGTCGGCGGTCCCTTGGGCGTCGGTCCTTACGAGGGCCAACGCGATGCCGTCTTTGCCGAATGGAAGTCGGGGCTCGCACAAGTCGCCGCGCATTCGAACGTGTATATGAAGCTGGGCGGACTCGGCATGCTATACACCGGCTTTCCATTCCATCTGAACGCGGTGCCCCCCGGCTCGGAAGTACTCGCACGCTCCTGGGCCCCGTATGTTCACGAATGTCTGGAAGCGTTCGGTGTGACTCGCTGCATGTTCGAAAGCAATTTCCCCGTGGACCAGCAGAGCGCGAGCTACGGTGTCGTCTGGAATGCATTCAAGCGCTTGACCGCGCGATGCTCGCCTGACGAGAAACGCGCGTTGTTTAGCGCAACGGCGGCCCACGCCTACCGTCTTGCGCTGAGTTGATTCGATTCATGCACTCAGAATTTATAGGAACTGGTCAAGAAAACCAGGCGGCCCGGATTGAGCGTGACGAAATCTACGTAGTACACAGCGTCCTGGTAAAGCGTGCGATTAAAGACGTTCTTGATGCCAAGAATGGTCGACCAGTTTTTGGTTTGATAATGCACATTCAGATCGGTCTGCATCTGCCCGGGAATCTTGTACACCAGCGGTTGCACCGGTATCTCGTAGCTGCTGCGCGCCTGCAGGCCGATGCCGGCCCCCCATCCCCGCAGATGCTCGGACTGCAGATCGTAGCTCAGCCACAGGCCGCCCATATGACGCACGGGTGGAGTATTGTTTGTCGGTAACTGCTGCCCAGTGGTGTACGTATAGTTGAACGTCAGGTTCAAGCCGGGCAGTACCTGGCCCGCCACATTTATTTCGGCACCCCGATAGGCTTCATTTTCCGCCGGACGGTATCCGCTGGGAGATCCCGGTGCCGGATAGAACGTATTTGACATTGCGGTCCGAAATACGTCGGCCGTGACACTCAGTTGATCGTCGAGCAGATTGAGCTTGACGCCGGCCTCTACCGAACGCCCCAGTGCCGGCGGCACGAGCACGCCCTGAATCAGAGGACTGAATGTATTGGGAACGAAACTCCGGAAGGTGTTGGCGAAGACGGACACATCATCGCTCAACTGATACAGCACACCGATATTAGGCAACCAGGCCGATTGCGCCGGCTGACTGTTCGACCAGGAGGTTCCGCGCGCGAGACTCGCCAATACGCGCAGTCGCCCCCAGCTCATCTGGTCTTGCAGATACAGGTTGTTGAAGTACTGCCTTGAACTGATGTTGTAGAAATCCCCTGCGACCGGCGGGAGTGTCGGCGAAGGAAAAGGGGCGAGGACCCCGGAGGCGATTTCATTGATATTCGTCCGGTAAATCTGGTACTCCCCCCCGAACATCAGGCTATTCTTGACGGCGCCGATCTGGAATGCCGTTTTTATATGATTATCAGTTTCAATCGAAGATGAACTGGTGGTGTATGTCCCGCCCGAATAGGGCATTGATGTCAGGTCGTATCCGAAGGGGAAATAATTATTTTCACTCCAGTCATTGATATTCTGATACTGCGTCCGGCTCTCGACTTCCCAGTCATGCCCCAGTTTCTGTTTGATGTCATAAAACAGCGTGTCGGATTTAATGAACTGGTTGTCCGGAGGGGTAGCACGCGCGTCGAGTCGAAGCGGCCCATCCGGGCCGACAAAAGTAATGGCCGTGGCCGGGAGGTTCTGGGCCTGATGCTGATAGCCGACAACGATGTCCGTCCCCCCCGATTTCCAGCCCAGCGTCGGCGCCACATAGAACGTCCGGTTACCATCGTATCCGCCATAGCTTTCACCAGAACGCTCACCTGACACCACCAGCCGGTAGGTCAGATGGTTATCCGGCGTCAGTGGCCCGCCCAGATCGACTGCGCCCAGCCAGTCCCCATACGATCCCGTCTGAACGGTTAATTCGCGAACCGGGTCCGCGGTCGGCTGCTTCGTCACGATATTGACCACGCCGCCCGGATACATGACGCCGGCCACGATCGAATCCGCGCCCTTGATCACCTCGATCCGCTCGATACCGGCCATGGGAATCGAAAGCGCGGTCTGGTTCCCGCTGACGTCATTGATTCCGTTTCTCATGACATTGGCCGTGAAACCTCTGGAAATAACGGCCGCACTATTTCCCTGAGACTGGCTCACGATCGGCAAGCCGGCCATCTCGAGTGCGTCCAGAACCGATTGCGTCTGGTGGCTTTTGAGTTGATCCGCCGTAATCACCTGGATCGACTGCGGCGTTTCGCTAATCGGCGTGTCGGTACGCGTAGCGGTATTGCTCGAATACGCGAGGAAGCCCGTGTTATCCGAGGGGACATTGCCCGTTACCGTAATCGCCGGCAACACCGTAGCGGCATCCGTGGCACCCGTTGCCGCCTGTTTTGACGACGCCGAGATGACCCATGTCCCCTCCTGCTTCTGTTCGGCTTTGAGATTCGTGCCTTTGAGCAGTTGATCCAGCGCGTCATGGATACTCAGCGTGCCCGACACCGCCGGCGCCATGCGATTTGCCACCGATGCGTCCGACGCAAGAATGTTAACTTTGCCTTGCAGGGAGAGCTTCGCCAGTGCTTCCGACAAGGGCAATGCCGGCAAATCTATTTTCACCGTTTGCGCATTCGCATATCCACTCGCAACCGACAGACAAGCCACGGCGACATAGTGCTTCCATGTTGTTTTTCTCGACGTCTGTTGCTTCATGGTTTTCTTGTAGCGTGTTTGAAAATTCACCACCTCAGCGACGAACCCGAGCGTTGCCGCCTTGTCCGTCAACGCCAGGCGATCGTATCCCCCTCGACAAACACCTGCCTCCCTTGCGGCCGGTGCCGTCTGACGATCCCGAGGTTCTTTTTCCACGTCCCGCATTTAAACCACATCCGGGAACAATTTTCAAATGCGCTACAGGAAAAATGGCGCCTTGATTCGCATCAAGGCGCCATTTTTATCGGCTTCGGCGGCCACGCGCTAAAGCCGATGCATCTTGCCGGTCTATCTATTTGCTGGAAGGAACGGCGCCTGCCGCACCGCCTTCGCCGCGCGCAGCGGCTGCCTGCCGCCGCTCCTCGCTCTCGAGCCTGAACGCGCGCCGCCCCGTGCGCGTGCCCACGACCAGCACGAACGACAGCACGGTCGTACCGACCAGATAAGCCGGCGGAACGAACCGGGCATCGGTAAAGCGCGAGACCACCGAGATATAGAACGGCGCGAGCCCGCCAAACAGCATCACGCCGATGTTGTAGGAGATCGCCACGCCCGTCGAGCGGCCCTGCACCGTGAAGAGCCTCACCAGCATGCCCGGATGCGCGGCGCCTTGCAGCGTCACGAACAGAATGCCGACCAGTTGCACGAGTATCAGCCGCGTCGCCGTGGGCGTGGCCAGCAGGAACCAGAACAGCGGGAACACGCAGATCAGCCAACTGCCGATAAAGAAGCAGAACACCCGGTACGGTCCGACACGATCGGCCAGCGCGCCGAATACCGGCGACAGCACGCACGAGATGATGCTCGTGACGAACACCGCCTGCAGCGAGGAACTGATCGGCAGATGCAGCTGGCTTTGCGCGTAGTGCGGCAGGTACGCATGCCACACATAGAGCAGCGACGTGCCGCCCATGATGATGCCGATCGCGCAAACGAGCGCGTCGCCATTCTCGCCGACGAAGTCGCGTATGCGGCGACCGAGCGGCAGACGCGCGACGGCATTCGCCTGCATCTGACGGAACTCCGCCGACTCCCCGACGCTATGCCGGATGTAGAAACCGAACGGCCCGACCAGCGCGCCGACCAGGAACGGCAGGCGCCAGCCCCAGGCCAGCATGGCCTCGTGCGACAGATGCCGCGACAGCAGATAGCTGCACCCCGAAGACAGGATGGCCGCGATTCCCCACGTCAGCATGTTGAAACTGCCGTAGAACATCTTCTTGCCCGGCGGCGCCATTTCGTAAATCGTCACTGACGAAAGCGCGAACTGCGCGCCGACCGCGAAGCCCTGCACCAGCCGCCCGGCCACCACCAGCAGCGGCGCGGCGATCCCGATCGCGGCATAGCCCGGCGTCAAGCCGAGCAGCAGCGAACCGACCGACATCGCCACCATGATCATCGACAATGCCTTGACCCGGCCGGCCCGGTCCGCGTACATGCCCATCACGGCGCCGCCGATGGGCCGCACCAGAAAGCCGACGGCAAACGTCGCGAACGTGAGCAACAAGGATTCGGCGCGACTGACGCCGACGAAGAACGTCTGTGCGATCAGCGTCGAAAAGTAGCCGTACACCATGAAGTCGAACCATTCGAGCATGCCGCCGACTATGGTCGATACGATGACTTTCCGGAGCTTGCTGGTTTCGCTGTTTTTATCATTGGTCATATGACGGGCCTCCACCGTGCATCGTGCGAAATACCTTATAAAGAATGAGAAAACGCCTAGAAGCCCGCGGCGAGTCCGTCGCGCCGCGAATCGCTCGCGGCCACGTAGCCGCGCTCCGGGTCGTCGCGATCGAGCCTCCAGATGAACTGGCCCGAACCGAAGTCCATATACGGGTCGTTCATGCTCTTGATCTGATGGCCGCGTTCGCGCAGCCCCTGCACGGTCGCGGGATCGAGCGTCGCTTCGAGGTCGAGCGTGAAGTCGCGGTTGATCTTCCAGCGCGGCGCATCGCATGCGGCCTGCGGCTGCTGGCCGTAGTCGAGCATGCGCACCACCGTTTGCAGATGGCCTTGCGGCTGCATGTCGCCGCCCATCACGCCGAAGCTCATCACCGCTTCCTGCCGGCCATCGACCTGCTGCGTGAGGAACGCCGGAATGATGGTATGAAACGGCCGTTTGCCGCCCGCCACCACGTTCGGCGATTTCGGGTCCATCGAAAAGCCCCAGCCGCGGTTATGCAGCGCGATACCGGTGCCGGGCACCACCACACCGGAGCCGAAGCCCATGTAGTTCGACTGGATGAAGCTGACCATCATGCCGCGCTCGTCCACGGCCGACATATAGATCGTGCCGCCCGAGGCGGGCATGCCGAAGCCGAAATGCGTCGTGCGCTTCGGGTCGATCAGCTTCGCGCGCGATTCGAGGTAAGCGTCGTCGAGCATCTGTTCGGGCGTGACTTCCATCGAACGCGGGTCGGCCACATAGCGATAGATGTCCGCGAACGCGAGCTTCATCGCTTCGATCTGCAGATGCTGCGACTCGACGCTGTCCACCTTCAGCGATTTCACGTCGAACTGCTTGAGAATGCCGAGCGCGATCAGCGCGGCAATGCCCTGCCCGTTCGGCGGAATCTCGTGCACGGTATGGCCGCGATACTCCTTGCCGATCGGCTCGACCCAGTCCGCGCGACAGTTGCGCAGATCGTCCAGCGTCATCGCACCGCCGCACTCGCGCGAAAACGCGGCGATGCGCTCGGCAATCTCGCCTTCGTAATAGGCGCGCGGCCCCTGCTCCGCGAGCAGGCGCAAGGTCGCCGCGTGGCCCGGAAAGCACACGCGCTCGCTGACCTCGGGAGCGCGTCCATGCGGCATGAACGTGCCGGCAAAACCGGGCTGATTCTGCAATTCGGGAATCGCGGCATTCCACTTGCGCGCCACCACCCCGGCCACCGCGTGGCCGCGTTCGGCGATTTCGATGGCCGGCTCCATCAGATCGGCGAACGGCAGCGAACCGAACTTCGCATGCAAGGCTTCCCAACCGGCGATCACGCCCGGCACTGTCGCCACGTCCCAGCCGCGTCGGGGCCGTTTCGCGATGCCGTTTTCCTCGCCGTAGCGGCTGCGGAAATAGTCGAGGTTCCACGCGGCGGGCGCCGCGCCCGACGCGTTCAGGCCATGCAGCTTCTGGCCGTCCCACACGAGCGCGAACGCGTCGCCGCCCAGGCCGCACGAGACCGGCTCGACCACGGTGATGGCCGCCGCCGCGGCGATGGCCGCGTCGACGGCGTTGCCGCCCTTCCACAGCATGCGCAGGCCGGCCTGCGCGGCGAGCGGATGCGAGGTCGAAACGATGTTGCGGGCGAACACGGGCGAGCGCGGTGTCGGATACGGGTTTTGCCAGTTGAAGCGCGTCATGGAGAAGAAAACCGGTTGGCGATAAAGCAATGACGAACGGCCAGAAGGGTCAGAAAGGCCGGATGGTGCAACGCTGCCGTCGGGCTCAGGCGGCTCTCGCCGCTGCTTGAGCAGGTGCCGAAGCAAGCGCCGGCGCGTCGAGCGGCGCCGCCACGAACTGGTAGAGATCCTTAGGATTCTCGGGCGCCGGAATCAGATCGATATCGCGGCCGATACCGTACTGGTTCGCGGCATCGCGCAGATAGCGCAGCGCCGAGAAATCTTCGAGCGCGAAGCCCACCGAATCGAACACCGTCACTTCCGAGGCGCTCGTGCGCCCCGCCACCTCGCCCGACAGCACGCGCCACAGCTCGATCACCGGGAATTCCGGCGGCAGTTGCTGGATATCCCCTTCGATGCGCGTTTGCGGTTCGAACTCGACCACCACGCGCGCGCCGATCAGCACGTCCGCATGCAGTTCGGTCTTGCCCGGGCAGTCGCCGCCGACGGCGTTAACGTGCATGCCCGGCTCGATCATGTCGGGTGTGAGAATGGTCGCGTTGGTCTTGTCGGCCGTCACGGTGGAGACGATGTCGGCGCCGCGCACGGCCTCGGCCGCGCTCGCCGCGCGCACGAGCTTCAGCCCCGGCACGTCGGCGAGATTGCGCATCAGCTTGTCGGTGGCCGCCGGGTCCACGTCGAAGAGGCGCACTTCCTCGATGCCGAGCATCGCGCGAAACGCGAGGATCTGGAATTCGCTTTGCGCGCCGTTGCCGATCAACGCCATCGTGCGCGAGTCGGGTCTTGCCAGCGCCTTCGCGACGAGCGCGGAGGTTGCCGCCGTGCGCAGCGCCGTCATGATGGTGAATTCGCTGAAGAGCACGGGAAAACCCGTCTCCACTTCCGCCAGCACGCCGAACGCCATGACGGTCAGCATGTTGATGCGGGTGTTCTTCGGATGGCCGTTCACGTACTTGAAGCCGTAGAGCGTCGAGTCCGACGCCGGCATCAGCTCGATCACGCCGCCCGGCACATGGTTCGCCACCCGGGCGGACTTCTCGAATTCGTTCCAGCGCAGGTAGTCCGCGCGAATGTACTCGGCCATCTCCGTGATGAGCCGTTGCGTGCCGACCGATGCGGCCAGATGGCGCATGTCGCTTACGTCGATATATCTAGTCATGTTCTCACTCGTCAGTCTGGTGCGATGGTTCAGGATCAGGCGCCCAGCAGATAGCCGCTGCGCAGGGTCTTTTCTCCGGTCACGCGGCCCAGCGGATCGCCCGCCCGCACGTAGCGCACGTCGCGCCGCATGTAGAACACGCCGCTCGTGCTGCTATGCACGGCCGTGCGCGTGCCCTCGACCGGATCGACGACCACGAACATCTCGTCGCCGGCCTGCACGTGCGCGCCCTCTTCCACGCGATGCAGCAGCACGCCCGTGGCCGGCGCGTAGAACTGCTCGCTGCCGGCGAGCGGCGTGGCGGGATGCGGCAAGGGCGGCAGCGGTTCGACCGCTGCGTCGATCATGCCCGCATAGGTCAGGTACGAAATAATTGCTTCGGCATCCTGCCGAGCCAGTTCGTCGCTGACGTCGCGTTGGCCGCGATGCTCGACCGTCACCGAAACGCATCCGTTGGGAATCGGATAGCGCCCGCGAAAGCGCTCCTGCAATTGCCACCATGTGAGGCTGTGCGCCTCGTCGAACGACTGGCCGCCGGAATCGAACGCCAGCAGCGAGGCCCGCGCGCCGAGATAGCGCGCGAGCGGCTCGGCCTCGTTCCAGATGGCCTCGCCCGTGTAGATGTGCATGGCCGCCTCGCGCGAGCAATGCAGGTCGAGCACGATGTCGGCGTCGATCGAGAGCTGCATGAGCGTGCGCTGCAGGTCGTCCACGGGGTGGCGCGGCGCGGCCTTGTCGAGCAGCTCGCGCCAGGCTTCGCGCACCACTGCGCGGTTGTGGAGCGCGTCGCCGTTCAGCCGGCCTTCGATGGCGTCGCCGTTCAGCCGGCCTTCGATGGCGTCGCCGATCTGCGCCGCGAGCATCGGAAAACCGCGATTGAAGTTGCGGCCGCTCGCCAGGTCGAAACGGCCAAGCGGGTAGCCGAGCACGGCCTGGCCGAGCCCGATCGGGTTGGCCACGCTCAGCACCACGCACTCGGCGCGCAGGCTGCCCGCTTCCTCGAGTGCCCGCAGGCGCGTCTTCAGCCACGCGGCGACCAGCATGCCGGGCACTTCGTCCGCATGCAGGCCGGCCTGCACGTAAACCTTCCTGCCGGTGCCCGACGGGCCGAAGCGATCAACATACAAATGATGCGCCGTACCGTCGGCGCCCGGCAGCAGCCGGTGAGTGTCGCGAATTGACATGGACCAGGAGTTCCTCGGTTGCGATGCGCGGCTGAAAAGGCAGCGCATCATGGATGACACCATCTTAAGTACGCGCGGCAAGCTCAGGAAGCCAGCTCCGGGCTATCGCGATCCACGATTCAGATCACTAGTATCCAGTTCGCATCTGGTTCGCATTGGGTTCGCGCCCGGTTCGCAAGCAGTTGGCATTTCGCTTGCATTCCGCGCGGGGCGCGCGCCCGCTGCGCTACGTCTTCGCGCCGCTCGTCACGCCGCGCCGCAGGCGCGCGTAGGACGCGAGCATGCTCGCCAGCAGTTGTGCCGAGGTGGTGAGCGGCGACGCGCTGCGACGGGTCAGACAAATGTCGCCAGGGCTGAAGGTTTCGCGAACCGGAATCCGGATCAGCGAGCCGGAGAACAGCTTGAAATCGACCAGCACGCCGGGGTCCATCGTCAGATAGTCGGTTTCGCTCACGAAATAGAGCGATTCGAGCAGCGTCTCGGCCGTGATGACGATCTTCGGCACGCCGAGCCCGCGCTCCGAAAATATGCCGACGAGCCGGTTGGCGGCAAATCCGGTAATGCCTTCGCGTTTGAAGCCGATCCACTCGCAGTCGGCCAGCTCGTCGATCGAGGTGGCATTCGCCTTGGGATGCCCCGCGCGCGCGATCACGGCGGGCGACGAGCGATAGAGCCGGTCGATCTCGAGGTCGGCATCGTCGATATCGGGCGAGAGCGGACAGAGCGCGAAGTCCAGACGGCCGTCGCGGATACGCTCCAGCAGCATCAGCGACGGGCCGCTCGAGATATGCACGAGCACGTTCGGGTAGTCGGCCATGAAGCGCTTGAGCACCGGCATCAACAGATCGGCGAGCGGTTCCGAGGTGACGCCGAGCGCGATTCGCCCCGACGGCATGCCCTCGACCTCGCGGATGTCCTGCCCGATCCGTTCGCAGTTCTTGAGGATCGCGGTTGCGCGCATGAGCAGCATTTCGCCGAACGACGTGAGGCTGATGCCGAGATGCGAGCGCGTCAGCAGCGACACCGAGAGCTCGGCTTCGAGGCTCTGGATCGCATGCGTCAACGCGCTCTGCGCGATGCCGAGCGAACGGGCCGCGGCCCGGAAACTGCCCTGCTCGACCACGGTGCAAAATGCCTTCAGCTGGCCTAAGGTCATCTGAACTTCTCCATTGAGCGGATCGGCGGGCGCGCTGCCGGGTGCGGGTGCAGCGCGGTGTTGCGGTGGCCGCTCACCGGCGTGGACACAGACACCGGCACCGACGCAAACCGGGCGCACCGCCCGCGGGTCCGGCATCGGCCACGCACGGCGTCCTGGCCCGCCTTCAACGCAACGCGACCGTGTGCGCTGCCGCTCCGTCCACGCGGGTCATTCGCGGCAGCGCGCCCTGCGCGCGATCCGGGTCGAAATAGGCGTCGTCGGGCTGGCGCGGCGGCGGTACCTCGCGCACCTGCACGCGAAATCCGCTCTCGCGGTCGCCCCGCAGTTCCGGCACGGCTCGCAGCAGGCGTCGCGTGTACGGATGACACGGGTCGTCGAACACGGCGTCGCGGGTGCCCGCCTCGACGATATGGCCGCGCAGCATCACCAGCACATGCGAGGCGATCTGCTCGACCACGCCGAGATCGTGCGAGATCAGCAGGCACGCGAAACCGTAGCGCGCCTGCAACGACGTGAGCATGTCGAGCACCTGCTTCTGCACGGTCACGTCGAGCGCCGACACGGGCTCGTCCGCGATGATGACGGCGGGACGGCTCACCAGGGCGCGCGCAATGGCGACGCGTTGCCGCTGGCCGCCGGATAGCTCGTGCACGAAGCGCTGCGCATGCTCGGCAAGCCCCACGTCGGCCAGTGCCGAGCGCACCCGTTCGTCGCGCTGCGCCGCGTCGAGCGTCCGGTCCGCGCGCAGCCCTTCGGCAACGAGTTCGCCCACGCGCATGCGCGGATCGAGCGACGAGTACGGGTCCTGAAACACGATCTGGATGGCGCGCCGCGCCGCCTGCAACGACTTCGGCCCGCCGTCGAGATAGGTCGCGCCATTCAGCAGCACGTTGCCCTCGGCCGGGTTCACGAGGCCGAGCACCGCCTTCGCGAGAGTCGTCTTGCCGCTGCCTGATTCGCCGACGATCGCGAGCGTTTCGCCGGCACGCAACTGCAACGACGTGGGAAAGACGGTGCGTACGCGCGCGGGCGCGCCACCGTGCGGCCGCAGCTTCGCGCGCAGCCAGTTCGCGAGAGTCGCGCGCGGCGCGGCGTAGTCGATCGCGACGTCGCGCATTTCGAGCACGGGTGGCACGCTTTCGCCTGGCGCTTCACCTGGCGCCTCACTTGGCTCATCACCTGGCGCTTCACGCGACGTGTCGGCAAGCGATGCAGTACGGCGCGGCAACGCATCGAGCAGCGCCAGCGTATAAGGATGCGAAGGTCGCGACAGCACGCGCGCGGCCGGCCCCGTTTCGACCGCGACGCCTGCGCGCATGACCAGCACGCTCTCGGTATAAGCGGCGACAAGCGCGAGATTGTGGCTGATGAAGATCAGCGCCGTTCCTTCCTCGCGCGTGAGTTCCGTCATCACGTCGAGCACTTCCTTCTGAACCACGCAATCGAGCGCGGTGGTCGGCTCGTCCGCCACTAGCAGCTTCGGGCGCAGCAGCATCGCCGAGGCGAGCATGATCCGCTGCCGCATGCCGCCCGAAAATTCGTGCGGATAGCGCTTCATGCAGTCTTGCGGATTGCGCACGCGCACCCGTTCGAGCATGACTTCCGCGCGGCGCACCGCTTCGTCGCGCACGAGTCCGCGCCTGCGCACCAGCGCCTCGGTCAGTTGCACGCCGATCCTGAATGCCGGATTGAGCGACACCATCGGCTCCTGAAACACCATGCCGATACCGACGCCGCGCGCCTCGCACCATTGCGCGCGCGTCTGCTCGCGCAACGAATGGCCGTCGAAGCGGACGTCGCCGCCCGCGATCCGCGCGGAGTCGGGCAGCAGCCCCAGCAGCGTCTTGCCGATCATCGTCTTGCCGCTGCCCGATTCGCCGACGATCGCGAGCGAACGGCCCACGTCGAGATCGAAGCTGACGGCATCCACGACTTTCTTCGGCGCGCCGCCCGGCACGTTGAAGGCGAGCGTCAGGTCGCGTACGCTCAGCAGCGGCGCGCCGGACCCGGGCAACGCGGACACGTCGGGCCGCGCCGTGTTCGAAACAGGCGCGCTCATCGCGTCACTCCTTTCATGCGTGGGTCGAGCAGATCGCGCAGCGCATCGCCGAGCATGTTGATGCCGAGCAGCGCGAGCGAAATCGCCACGCCCGGAAAGATGGCGAGCCAGATCGCGCGGTCGATCGCATCGCGGCTGTCGGCCAGCATGCCGCCCCAGGTCGGCGCGGGCGGCGGCACGCCGAGGCCGAGAAAGCTCAGCGCGCTTTCCGCGAGCAGCGCCGAGCCGAACAGCGAGGTCGCGAAGACCAGTAACGGCGCGACCGTATTCGGCAGGACATGCCGCCACAAGGTCCACGCGCCGCCATTGCCCATCGCCTGAGAAGCGACGACGAAGTCGCGGCTGCGCAGCGAAAGCGTGCCGCTATGGGCGAGCCGCGTGACCGAGGGCGTGTAGGCCAGTCCGAGCGCCAGCACGACCGCGCCTTCCGAGGCGCCGAGCACGGTCATGATGCCGAGCGCGAGCAACAGGCCGGGAAACGCCATCAGCGCATCGGTCAGCATCAGCACCAGCCGGTCGAACCAGCCGCCGACATAGCCTGACACGGTGCCGAGCGTCGTGCCGACGACGAGCGCGAACAGCACCGAGCCGATGCTGACCGTCACGCTGACGGCGGCGCCCGCCATCACGCGCGCGAGAACGTCGCGGCCGAATTCGTCGGTGCCGAACCAGTGGTGCAGGCTCGGGGCCGCATAGCGCGTAACGAGATCGACCGCGGTCGGATCGTAGGGCGTATAGACGAGACCGAGCAGCGCGGTCAGCACGAGCCAGCCCACCAGTACCGTGCCGATCGCGAGATTGAGCCGTTTGAACAGGGAGAGTTTCATTTACATTTTCAGGCGCGGATCGAAAACCGGATGCAGCAGGTCGACGATCAGATTGACGAGCACGTAGAGCAGCGCGATCACGAGCAGACAGCCTTGCACCACCGGATAGTCGCGCGCGTAGATGCTTTCGACGAGCAGACGGCCCATGCCCGGCAGCGTGAAGACCGTTTCGATCACGGCCCCGCCCGCCAGCAGATGGCCGAGCACAAGCCCGATCACGGTGAGCGCCGGACCGAACGCATTCGGCAGCGCGTGGCGCATCAGCACGCGCGGCTCGGAAAGGCCCTTGGCGCGCGCGTGCGCGATGTATTCGAGCCGCAACACTTCGAGGCTGCTCGCGCGCATGATGCGGATGATTACCGCGATCTCGCCGAGCGCGACCGCCACCACGGGCAGCACGAGATAGCGCACGGTGCCCCAGCCCGCATCGCCGAAGCTCTGGTAGCCGAAGGTCGGCAGCCAGTGCAGCTTCACGCCGAACACCCACATCAGCAGAATGCCGACCCAGAAGCTCGGCAGCGACACGAACAGGATCGCGGTGAAGACGATCGCGGGGTCCGCGCGCCGGTTCTGCGACCATGCCGCGATGAGACCCGCCGGAATCGCGATCAGGCTGGCCATGAACGTCGCGGCCAGCACGATCTCGGCGGTCACCGGAAAGGTGGTGGCGATCAGTTCGGAAACCGGCTGATGCCGCACGATCGACATGCCGAGGTCGCCATGCATCAGATGCGAGAGCCACAGCAGAAACTGATCGGCGACGGAGCGGTCGAGCCCGAACTGGTGACGCATCTGCGCGAGCAACGCCGGGTCGTTGATGTCGCCGAGCATCAGCGTGGCGGGGTCGCCGGGAATGGCGCGCATCATGCCGAACACGAGCACGGTGACGATCGCCACGGTCGGCACCGCCATTGCAATGCGCTTGAGTAGATAGGACACCATGCTGATCCTTAGTGCTTGATGATGTTGAATACGCGGATGCGCCGCATCGGCCACGAAGCCACGCCTTCGAGGCGGCTGCTCACGAGCAGCAGGTCCGGCGTGTAATACAGCATGATCATCGGCACATCGGCGATCATCATGGCGTGCAGCTGCTCGAAAACCTTCCTGCGCACGGTTTCGTCCGTCTCGCCTTGCAGGCTGCGCAACAGCGCGCGCGCCGCGGGGTTCTCCCATTGCGCCATCGGAATCTTGGTCTTGTCGCCAAGCACGTCGCTATACATCAAGGCCGGATCGAGACGCGCGGAGTAGTCGAACGCCATCATCTGAAAATGACCCGAATGAAAGTCCGCTTCCTGCTTGCCCCATTCGACGATGTCGAGTTTCGTCGGAATGCCGGCCTGGGTCAGCAGCGATTGCACATACACCGCCAGCGTGTACATGGACTCGAAACTGCGGTTCGTCTCCAGCGTCAGCGGTTGTCCCTTGTAGCCCGCGGCCGCAAGCAGCTGCTTCACCTGCGCGAGATTCTTCGTGTAGCCCACCGAGTCGGCCCGCGTGAACAGCGTGTTCGCGTCGGGCACGAGCGACGGGTTGTAGTGTGCGTGCCCGTCGGTCACCGCGTTGACGATGCCCGGCAGATCGAGTGCGAGGGCAATCGCGCGCCGGATGCGTACGTCGGAGAGCAACGGGTCGCGCGTCTGCATCAGCAGCGCCGCCGGATCGGTGCCGGGCCCGGTGACGAGACGCCAGCGCGGGTCCGGAGGCAGCACGCCGTTCTCGCCGACCGATGTCAGATCGATCTGGCCCGCGACCAGCGCCGACTTCTGCGCGGCCGCATCGGGAATCACGACGAAACGCACGTCGCCGTGCGCGAGCTTCGCGCCGGCGTAACCGCTGGACGGTTCCGGGCGCGGACGATAGCCGGCAAACGGCTTGAGCAGCACATACTGTCCGCGCTTCCACTCCGAAAACACGAACGGCCCGGTGGCTACCGGCTTGAGCCAGTGACCGTCGGCATCGACGCTCGACGGACTCAGCACGGCGAGCGGACAGCGCGGATCGACCATGCGCGTCAGAAACAGCGCGTAGGGCCGATCGAGTTCGAACACCACCGTATGGGGGTCCGGCGTGCGGACCTCGACGACGCGCACGCCGCGGCTGCCGTCGTAGGCATTACGGCACTCGAAGCCGGAGCTGCGCTTCATCAGGAATTCGAAACTCCACTTGACCTCTTTCGAGGTCATCGGCGTGCCGTCATGAAACAGCACACCGTGGCGCAGATGGAACGTATAGGTCCGGCCATCGGGCGAAATGTCCCAGCTATCCGCGAGCATCGGCCCCACGCTCTGGTCGGCCCGCAAGGCGACCAGCGATTCGACGACGTTGCCGAGGATATTGTCGGTCGTGGTGTTGCGGGCGACGTTGCCGGGCATCGAGGTCGGCGTGTCCGCGACCTGGGCCACGCGAATCTCGCTTTGCGCCGCCGTGTTCATCTCGGCCATGGCGAGGGCCGGCAGCAGTCCGATATGCGCGCACGCGAGCACGCCGAGCATCGCCACGGCGCGCCTTGCCGCCGTCAGACCCGCGAGCCTGCCTGCCCGGAAGCGGCGCGATGTCATAACGGTATCCCGAGCGATGTCCTGAGCAGGTGCCCTGCGCAAGCAAAAGAAAGCGGCCATGGCGCTGGCGTGCTGACATTCGAATCTGACATCCGGTCTCCTGATCGATATCCCTGTCGCGCCGGGCAAACCTGAGTGCCACGGTGTGCGGTGCGCGAGCGCGTTTATCGCGCCGCTGACGACGATGCTAAGCACACGGATAGGCGCAAGGAAGTCTGGTCAAAATATCGCGATCCATATTTCCGATCACCGGATGAAGCACACGCGTACCGCGAAGCCCAAAGCGGCAACGGCAAACGGAGGTCGGGAAAACTGCCGGGAAAGCCGGCGCGCTATGGCCGCGTTATGGTGGCGCCGGCAGCCTGCGTCGAGGCGACGACGGCTACGGGACCGGGTGCGAAAGAACGAGCACGAGCACGCTCGCGGCGCGGAATCGACGCTGCGCCGGTCGAGCCTTCGAGTGAGCGGACTGGCGTGTCAGAGAATCTGCCGATGCGCCATGCGCGAGTACGAAATCATCATGGTGATGAGTTCCTGCATGACCGGCGTGGATGGCGCATTGCGCCTGCGAACGAGGCAGACTTCGCGCGGATCGAAACCTTCCTTGATCGGTATGGAAATCAGCGAGGATTTATACAGTTTGAAATCGACCAGCGCGCGCGGCTCAAGCGTCAGATAGTCCGTTTCCGAAACCATGTGCAGTGTTTCGAGCAGCGACTCCGCGGTAATGACGACCTTCGGAACCCCCAGGCCCTGCGACCTGAACAGGCTGACGAGCCGGCTCTCGGCTCCGCCGATGATATTGCGCGTCAGCAAGCCAATCCATTCGCAGTTAGCCAGTTCCCGGATCGACGTTGCGGATGCCTTCGGATGCCCTTTGCGCGCGATGATACCGGCCGTCGATTCGTAAAGACGCTCGATGTTCATGTCAGCATCGGTGACCTGCGGCGAGATGGGGAAGATCGCGAAATCGAGCCGGCCGTCGCGAATCCGTTCGAGCAATTGCAATGACGATCCGCTCGAAACATGCACGCGTACACGCGGGTAGCTCGCCATGAATCGCTTGAGCACCGGCAGCAGCACTTCCCCGAGCGGCTCCGATGTCATGCCGAGCGAGATCGTGCCGGTCGGTTCCCCGCTCAACTGCTGCATATCTTCGGAAACGCGATCGCAGTCGCTGATGATCGCCCGGGCGCGCGCCAGCAAACGCTCTCCATGCGGAGTCAGGCTAACGCCCTGATGCGAGCGGCTGAGCAGCGTAACGCCGAGTTCGGTTTCAAGACTCTGGATGGACTGAGTCAGCGTGCTCTGCGAGATGTCGAGAGAGCGTGAGGCCGCGCGAAATCCACCTTGATCGAATACCGTGCAAAAGACCCGAAGCTGATTCAACGTCATACGGAAGCCTGTTCAACCGAAGAGCGCCACTGAAGGGAGAACGTGCGATCGTAGCACATCGATCCGCGCCATCCGAGGTCCCGATCCGCTCGACGGCCGCGGCACTCCGCGTTCGCACCCACCCTCCCCGCGCGCCGCGATAGCGGCTCGCCAGGCGGACGATCAGGCCTATCGCGATCTCCAAAAGCAATCGTTATCGCCAATATGGCGTGGCAGACTCCATCCCAATACAAAGCCGGATGAGCGAACCGACAGAACCATCGCTCAGAACAGGCTGTCATCTTGGAGGCTGACAACGTCATGGTTCATCTCGTCGGACGAATTGCGAAAGCGATCTTCATGGATCGCCCCAAACAGGTACGCAGGTTCGCAATGGACTGCTCCGTGAATCGTGCGGGATTATCAAACCGGACCGCGTTTTTGACGAGAGGCAATCCGACCGGCTGCCTTTCGCCTGTCTCGCCGCAACGTTCCTAAGCAGGAAACGCCGCGTGGCGTAGCGTCCTGCGCCGGACACACCCGCGCTCATTCCGATTCCCCGACCGGGAATCCAGCGTGCCCGGCCCCCCTTAACCTGCGTTCATGCGGACCTGGCATGCTCGCGCCTCGCAACGGCCGCCTCACAACGGTCATTACTTAGCCATACGAATCAATCAAGGCATTCCTGAATCACCACGACGATAGTCCATATTAAACTTGAGAAAAATCGCAATGAAAAAGACCCTACTTTCCGCATTGATCGGTGCGACCTTAAGCGGCAGTGCCTTTGCACAGAGTTCGGTAACGCTCTATGGCTTGATCGATAGCGGGTTCGTCATCAACAGCAATGCGGGCGGCAAGCGGCAGTTCGAGATGACGTCCGGCAATCTTCAGGGCTCGCGCTGGGGGATGACCGGCACGGAAGACCTGGGCGGCGGTCTGCAGGTACTCTTCAAGCTCGAGAGCGGTTATACCGTCAACAACGGTGCATTGGGCCAGGGCGGCGACCTGTTCGGCCGTGCCGCCTGGGTTGGCTTGCACAACGATCAATACGGCGCACTGCTGCTCGGCCGCCAGTACGACCCCGTCACCGTCAGCCTCGCCCAGTTCACGTCGGCCGGCGCCGCGGGCAACGGCGAAGTCACGGAATGGGCCGGCCCCTTCGGCGCTCACCCGGCCGACCTCGATAACCTCGGCGGCACCAATCGCACGAACAACTCGATCAAATACAATTCGCCGGACTTTCATGGCCTGACGTTCAGCGCGTTCTACAGCCTCGGCGGCGTGGCCGGCAATTTCACGCAGAATCAGATCTATAGCTTCGCATCCGTCTACCGGCACGGCGGCTTCGCGGCCGGCGTCGGCTATATGAATCAGCGCGATCCGAACTATTCGTACTGGGGCGACAAGCCGAGCAGCGCGACGGCAACGTCCGCCAGTTCCCTCAATATGTCCAGTCCGGTGATCAGCGGTCTCGCTTCGGCGGGGCTCATGCAGGGGATCGTGGCCGGTGCGCTGTATAACTTCGGCAGCGTGACGCTCAAAGGCGCCTATAGCAATGTTCGATATCAGGATCTCGGCCATGAGCCGGGCAATGGCCTGAATCCGCAGCACTTGAGCGGGGAAAGCATCTTCAATATCGGCGAAATTTCCGCGTCGTACCACCTTACGCCGGCATTCCAGCTCGGCGCCTCATACGCGCTGACGAACCGTTCGTCGGTGGGCGCGCTGGAGAACGCGACCTATAACCAGGTCAATCTGGCCGCCGACTATGCGCTGTCCAAGCGCACCGATCTTTATCTCGTCGCCATCTATCAGCACGCGAGCGGCCAGGACACGACCGGCAAGAGCGCGGTGGCGGCGATCGACGGGCTGACGGCGTCGTCGAATGATCGCCAGTTCGCCACCACGTTCGGTATTCGCCACCGCTTCTAAGCACTGCAACGTCGAGGCATGCCGGGCACCTGACGGCATGCGCCCGGTGCCCGGCATGGCCGGATGCCGGGGCTCAACACATCACGCGGCGATCACGTCACGGGTGCGTCGCGGACCACCCGCCGCGCCCGTTCAATCGCAGGGCAAGCGGAAAATCACGCAATAGTTCGCAAGCGCATAGCGATTGCCGTGCATGTCGCTCAGATCGCTTGCCGACTGATCCGAATCGCACAGCGTACCGCGCACACCCGAGGCCGGCCCCGCGTTCCAGGCGAGAAACCGCCCCGTTTCATCGCAGTTCATCTGATTGGCCGGCGTCAGGCCATAGCCGACCGTTACGGCACCACTCAGCGCACGAGCGGCAACCAGTTCGACCTGTGTCCCATCGACGATCCGCGTGTGCGAGATCGGGACGCGGCCCGTCTGGTCATACAGTTCGAAGCCGTTCATCCCGTCGTCGAGTTGCCGGACCAGCGACGTATCGAAGCGCAGCGGCGGCACCGGCACGTGAAAGTCGACGCCAACGCGAACGCTGTCCCGTTGCCATGCACGCGTCGGCTCGAGCGGCCGCCATTTCTCGCCCGTCGTCAGCCAATGGGCGATGCTTTTTGCCAGATAGTGCCCGTACCAGCGATAGCCGTGATTGGTCAGATGCAGCCCGTCCGCATACGGGAACGGGTACATGGGCGCCACGAGATGCAGGTTCGGGTTGTCGCGTGCTTCCTGCCAATGCGCGAGCGGAATTTCAACCGAGGGATGCAGAGCGGTTCCCGCATAGCGCCCATGGCTGGCGGTCTGATAGAGAAACATCGGAATCGGACAGGTCACGCCGGTCACCGCTTGCAGGTCCGCTTCGAGCGTGCGTTGCAGCAAGGCGACCTGAGCGCGATACCCCACGAGGCCCGTACCGAGCAACGCGTCGGCTTCACCCTGCATCAGCGCGAGCGCCGATACGCGGTAGGTCAGTCCGCGGCGCTGCGCTTCCGCGCGCGCCCACCGTACCTGCTCGACGATGTCGCGATAGGGCGGCGTGTCGCGTTGCAGGTTGGCGATTTCTTCGCCGCCCACGCCGACCGCACTGACGATAGTCCGATGCGCCGGCCGGCTCACCGGCCGCAGACGGCCAAGCCAATGGGCAAATCCGGACAGACAGGTTTCGACTTCCGCTTCGAGCGCATCGACCAATGCTTGAGGCTGCTTGCCGAGCGCCCGGATACCGGTGTCGTACATGAGCGTGCGCTGGAGCGGCGTGGCGAGCGCAGGCGCACCCTGCGCGCCGATTGCAAGCGATTGCCCCGTGGCAATGAAATGTTCCAGATCGTATTCCGGTACGGGCGGGTGTGAAGTCGTCATGGGGCGGTGGCACACGTTGTCGCGATTCGATGACATGGCAATGTCGGCCGACCATCCTATGTGCGCGGAATGCGGCGCACAAGCCAGATCAGGGTTATCGCGATCAACGATTCCGATCACCCCATGGCAACCCTCACGCGCGCAGCGGAACCGGCGCCGCCTTGCGACGGGTCACGAGCAGCAATACCGCGCACGCCGACAGGAGTTCGAACGCGGCGGCCACGAGAAAGATCGGCGTGAAGTCCCATTGCGCCCGGACCATCGCGCCGCCAATCGCCGGACCGATCATGCCCGCCACCTTGGAAGCGCCATGCGCCCACGCCACGCTGGTCGCGCGCATCTCCGCGGGAGAGATCGTCGCGCAAAAGGCATTCAGCGCGCCCCAACTGCTGTTGTACAGAAAGCCGAGCGCCGCGAACGCGAACGGTGCCCATTGCGAATACACGTCCATGGTCGCAATGACCGCGACGATCAGCGCGGACGCCGTCAGATAGCTCGGCAACACGCGCGCCGCGCCGAAGCGGTCCATCACGAAGCCGCTGCTCGCCGTGCCGATCACGCCCGCAATCGCGCTGACGGCAAGCAGTCCTGCGATGTGCGCCATGGGCATGTGACGCGTGAGGTGCAGCAGCGTCGTGGTCCACGAGTTGTTGATGTAGCTGAAGATGCCGGTCGCGAGGTAAGCCCCCCAGAGCAGCAGCGTAACGGCCGCACGGCCGTTCGTGAACAACACCTTCGGCGAAAGCTTGTACACGCGCTGATGCTTGTCGTGCACGGCATAGCGTTGCCCGGGCGCCGCCACGAACGCCGGATCGAGGCGGCGCAGCGTGTTGCCGATCGCCGGGTTCGCGGGGTCGCGCATCGCCAGGAATTGCAGCGACTCGGGCAGCCATAGCCACAGGCAGCCCGCCAGCACGAGCGGCAGCAGGCCGCCCACCCAGAACGCCGCCTGCCAGCCGAACGGCAGTATCCACGCCTGCACGCTCGCGCCGATGAGGTTGCCGCCCGCATAGCCGCAAAACACCACCGAAACCGCCGCCGAGCGATACTTCGCGGGCGCGAACTCGTTGGCGAGCGTAATGGCGGCGGGAATCACGGCACTGAAGAACAGCGCCGCCGCGAAGCGCATGACGTCGAGTTCCAGCACGCTGCGAACCTGCGAGGTGGCGATCGTCAGCACGGCAAACACGGGCATGGCGACGAGCAGCACGCGCCGTCTGCCGAAGCGGTCCAGCATCGGGCCGGAAACCAGCGTGCCGATCAATAGCGCCAGTTGCTGAAGGACGAAGACCTGAGTCAGCGCGGCCGGATGCACGTTCAGCCCGTGCGAAAGCGCGGGCAGAATCAGCCCCACCATGAAGATGTCATAGCCGTCGACGACCATCGTCGCCGCCAGCAGCGCAACGATCAGGATATGCAGCCACCGCAGCGGCTGATTGCCCAGTAACGTCCCGACGTTGAGCGTCGTCGTTTCGTTCATGCTGTTGTCTCCATTGTCTTTATGTCGTGATGACGGTGACCGCGATCCGGCCCGCGCAAGCAGGCCGCGGCGGACGCGAACACGTTAGCGAATCGGTTCCGGCCGAAGCAAGCGGCCATTGGGCTATGCCTCTATAGCCCGAACACTATGAGCCCGGCAGATCATGCCAAAACCGCGCGCACAACGCATCGAGTTGCGCAGGCTCCGTCGCGGCGCGACGGGCCGTGTCGACGAGGTCCGCCGCCGGGTGCGCGCCGAGCATCCGCGTCGCTTTGCCGGCGAGTTCGTCCATGCCGAAACGCAGGGCCGGATCGCCGGCGCTGTCCGCAACGGTAAGCTCGTGCGTGCTCGCACCCGCCCGCACACTCACGCGTGCCGGCCATTTGGCGGGGTACAGGCCGTCGAGCGACGGGTCGGCCATCACTCGCACACGCGCCGCAAAGTCGGCGAGATCGGCCGTCCATCGCAAGCCGTCGCGCGCGACGTCGTCGAGCGACGCCGGCTGCAACGCCGTGAGCGCGAGTTGCCCGCGCACGCTGACGAGGCTCGCGAGCCGGCCGGCCTCGGGCGGCTCGCGATCGAGCATCGCCGCGTAGGCGGACGGCACACGCACCTCTACCGCTTCGATCGCTGCGGGATCGAGGCCATCGGCAAGCAGCGCCTGCAAACCGTGCACCGCCGCCAACGCCTGCTTGGCCGCGCAGTGAGGCTTGACGCTGATCGACTCGCGCGCGGGCGCATCGCTGTCTTTGCGCGCCAGCCACGCAGCATTCGCCGCTTCGCCGCCGATGCGCCCGAGCCACGCATCGTTAAGCAGAGCGACGTCGCCGTCGATGCCGTCGGCCGCCGCCAACGCCGCGACGCAACCGGCACGGACCGCCTGGCCGAACAGCAGCCAGCGGCCCGGACGGTGTCCCGTGGCACGGCCGATCGGCGGCGGCGTTTGCGCCGCCGCCAGCGCGAGCGCATGACGCATCCGCTCCGGCGTCAGGCCGAGCAGCCGGCCCGCCGTCGCCGCCGCGCCGAACGGCGCCACCATGTAGCTCGGCCATCCGCCGCGCGTGAGCAACGACACGCCGCCCAGCGCGAGCGCAAGGCGAATCGACAGTTCCTCGCCGACGAACAGTGCATCGGCAAAGCGCGACGGCACAGCCTCCCGCGCGAACGACATACGCAGCGTCAGCGCCGCGGGCAGCACGATCGCGCTCGGCGTGACGGCGCTGGACCGGTGAATGTCATCGACTTCGGTCAGCCGCATCGTCGCGGCAAGGCTCGCGCAGGCGGCGAGCGGCCCGCCGTCGGTATCGGCGACGAAGCGCCGCACGGCCTGGCCTTCCGCGCTCGCCGCGCCCGCGAGCAAAGCAATGGCCGAATCGGCGAGTTGCAGGCCGATCGCCTCGCGATGCGGCTCGCTCGACGCCGACGCCGCGAACCCGGCGAGTTCCTCGATGAACGTGGACACAGGCATGCCGCTCATGAGGCGAGCGAGATGCTCTCGCGGCCGTCGGCGGCGACCGCGAGCGGCACGCTGCCGCGCCACGGGCCGTCCGGCAACGCGAGTTCGACCGAGAGCACCGCGAGGCCGCCGGCGGACAACGCCGCGACCGGTGGCCGGTCATGCGCGGCTACGACCGACAGCGGATACACGCCCACGCTGGTCTCGAGCGTCCACGCGTTCAGCGCGCCGCCGCCCGGCACGTCGGCGAAGCGCGGCGCCGCCTGCGCGACGGAG
>NZ_JAAGPQ010000049.1:0-240 GCF_017104985.1 Paraburkholderia sp. Ac-20342
ATATGCAATGCATACGTGAGAAGTGTTTGATAACTGTAGTGCGCAGCCACAGCCAACACTTGCTGCCGCAGTCAGATCACTAGGTTACGATCGAGTGTGCAGATTCGACTTAGCTGTGCTAACGGTATTTATTGTATAGTCCTATACAAGACAGTGAAAGGTTCGACACGTTGTATTGAGTTATTTTAGCTCGTTTCCACGTAAAACTTGATTTGTTTTTTTTTTTTTTTTTTAATGAAC